>NZ_BAAAHG010000041.1:0-57443 GCF_039525155.1 Streptomyces thermoalcalitolerans
CCGCGCCTCGAGCAGCACCAGCCGGGCGTGCGCCTCCCACCAGGCGCGCTGCTGCCCGGCGAACAACCGTACGGCCGCCGCGGCGCGCGTGATCGCCGTGTGCGGGTCGCCCGCCAGCCGCGCGGCACGCGCCGCGGCCAGCAGCAGTTCCGCCTTGCGGGTCGGCTGGCCGCCGATGCCGTCCAGTTCGGCGAGCGCCGCGTCCGCCTCGGCCAGCGCCTCCGGGGCGAGCCCGGCCGCCATCAGGACCTCGCAGCGCCGGATGGTGAGCATGAAGGTGGGCGTGCCGAGCGCGGCGTACCGTTCGGCGGCCTCGTCGAGCAGCCGCAGGGCCGCCGGGATGTCGCCCTCCCGGAACGCGGCCAGGCCCCGGCTCTCCACGGCGTCGGCCTTGTCGTGCTCCTGGCCGGTGGTGTCCCACAGCGCCTGCGCCGCGGCGAAGTCGGCGTTCGCCCGCTCCACCGCGCCCAGCGCCAGATGCACGGTGGCCCGCAGCGTCAGCGCCCGTGCCGTCCAGATCACGTCGCCGGCCTGCCGCAGTACGGGAATCGCCCGCCGTACGTCCTCCAGCGCCTCGCGGTGCCGCCCCAGCACCCACCACACATATGCCCGCCGGTACAGCACCCGCGCCCGGGTGTGCCCCGTCCCGCGCGCGACCCCGCGCTCGAACGCCGCGAGCCCCTGCCGAGTGCGCCCCGCGTGCACCAACGCAACCCCGAGTGTGGCCAGGACATCGGCCTCCCGCTCGGCCGAGTCCGCCTGTGCCGCCAGATCCCGGGCGCGCCGCAGATGCCGCAGAGCCAGACGCAGGTCGCCGAAGTCCCGCTGCCAGATGCCGATCACCTGGTGGGCGACGGAGGCGTGCAGCGGCGGCGGATCGGTGCCGAGCAGCCGCCGGGCCCGCGCCAGGGCCTCGTTGGGAGCGGCGAACACCATGGGCAGCAGTTCGAGGACCGAGGCGCTTCCGGCTGTCACGCGTCGGATGGTAGTGGCCCGGTGGCGGCCCTGTAACCGCGCACAGTGGTCCTGACGCTGTATCAAAGGTGGCCTGTGCGGCTCTGACTGTCGAACCACCGCACCCTTGGGAGGACACGCCGTGGCGCCCCAGCGATTCCGTGAGCAGTTCGACCAGATCCAGCGCTCGATGCCGGACGTGCCGCTGGCGATGGGCCCGGACGACTCGGCCGAGTTCCTCTACGAGAAGGGCGTCGTCCTCGCCCGTGACGGCGAGGAGGCCCGCCTCGTCGAGGACACCGTCCGTGCGCACTTCACCGGGGTGGCCGGGCTGCTGGCCGACCGTGTGCGCCGGGCGAGCCCCGAGACCAACCGCACCGGTGTCACCCGTATCCGGGTCGGCGACCCGGGCGAGGGCGGCCGCGACGGCGACCGCGCCGTCACCCAGGCGCTGCGCGCCCTGCGCGCGTACGAGGACCGGGCCGGACGGAAGCTGGTCAGCCGCAACCACGTGGTGTCCATCGCGGTCAACGCCTGCCCCGGCGACGAGCCCGTGCCCGCCCCGCGCGCCGGGGGCACCAACCCGGCGCCCGCCGGCACCGCCTACGACGCGGACACCGCTGTCGGCGTTCTCGTCATCGACACCGGCCTCACGCACGACTACCGCTCGGTCCCGCTGCTGGCCCGCGTCCGGGGCGACGCCGAGGCGCGGGAGACCGACGACGCCGGAGTCCTGCGGCAGTACGCCGGCCACGGCACGTTCATCGCGGGGCTCGTCGCGGCCGTCGCCCCCAACACCGACATCACCGTGCGCGGCACCCTCAACAACGCCGGCGCCATCCTGGAGCACGAGTTCGGCACCAAGCTCTTCGAGGCCGTCGACGCCGACGGCTGGCCCGACATCATCAGCCTGTCCGCCGGCACCTCCAACGGCCGCACCGACGGCCTGCTCGGCGTCGACGCCTTCATGCGGGAACTGCGCGCCCGGGGCACCCTTCTGGTGGCGGCCGCCGGCAACAACGGCAGCGCCACGCCGTTCTGGCCCGCCGCCTACGCCGGCCTGCCCGAGTACGCCGACTCCGTCCTGTCCGTCGGCGCCTTGCGCGGCGACGGTGAATACGGCGCCTGCTTCAGCAACCACGGCGCCTGGGTGAAGGCGTACGCCCCCGGTGAGCGGCTGACCAGCACCCTCACCGGGTTCGAGACGCCCGTGCCGTACGTCTACCAGCACTCCACCTACGACGCCTGCCGGTACGGCTTCGGCTACGTCTGCACCTGTCAGTCCCCTCGCCACACCGGCGTGCTCAGCGAGGAACAGGAGGCCGCCTCCGCCAAGCCGGACCAGGTGATGTTCGACGGGTACGCGCAGTGGAGCGGGACCTCCTTCGCCACCCCCGTCGCCGCCGGCATGGTCGCCGCCCATATGACGGCGCACAAGGAGCGCGACCCGCGCGCGGCTCGCCGTCAACTGCTCGAGGCCACCACCGAATACGCCGAAGTGCGCGGGGCGCATGTGCCGGCACTGCGCCCGCCCACCTGGCGCCCGGTCCCCGTCACGCGTCCCGCTCCGGCGTCATGAGGGCCGGAACTCTCCCCCCCCCCCCGCGGCGTACCATGACATGCCGTATTCGAGGGGTGAGGTCGTGGACCGTGCAGATGTCGGCGCGCTTGTCCGATCCGCCGTCGACGGCGACGCGGCGGCCTGGAAGGCGCTGGTGGAGGGGCTCAGTCCGCTGGTGTGGTCCGTCGTACGCGCACACCGGCTCTCCGACGCCGACGGGCACGAGGTGTACCAGACCGTCTGGTTCCGCTTCGCGCAGCATCTCGGGCGGATCCGGGAGCCCGACAAGGTGGGTTCGTGGCTGGCGAGCACCGCGCGCAACGAGTGTCTGAAGACGCTGCGGAGCCTGAGCCGGCTGACGGTGACGGACGATCCGCAGCTGCTGGACCGGGTGAGCGAGGAGAGCACACCGGAGCAGTCGCTGCTCGACGCCGAGGAGGCCGCCGCACAGAGCGAGCGGATCCGCAGACTGTGGCAGGAGTTCGAGAAACTCGGCGACCGCTGCCGCCAGTTGCTGCGTGTGCTGATCTCCTCACCGCCGCCCAGCTACCAGGAGGTGTCCGCCGCACTGGGAATCGCCGTGGGCAGTATCGGACCTCTGCGCCAGCGCTGTCTGCGGCGTCTGCGCGCACGACTCGACGCACGGGGGACGACATGAACGACCGCGAGAACTGCCGGGAGAACCCCTGCACCGGCGAGCCGGACGGAGGGCCGTGGGACGAGGGCCTGCTGGAGCAGGAGCTGCGGCAGGCCGCGGCCGTCCTCGACCCCGTCCCGGACCATCTGCTCCAGATGGCCGTCGACGCCTACGCGTTGCACGACCTGGACGCCCGTATCGCCGAGCTGACCTTCGACTCGCTCGTCGACGCCCTGCCGGTCCGGGGCGCGACGGACACCCCGCGGATGCTGACCTTTCAGGCCGGCGAGCTGACCGTGGACGTCGAGGTCACCGGGGACGGCCTGATGGGACAGGTGCTGCCGCCCCAGCCGGCCCGCATCGAGGTGCTGGGCGGCCCGCAGCCGGGAACCTCGCTCACCGCCGACGACCTGGGCCGTTTCCTGACCGACGCACCGCCCGCCGGCCCGTTCGCGCTGCGGCTGCACACCGGCGGGGAGGTCGTGGTCACGGAGTGGCTGCGGGCCTGACCGCCGGCCCGGCCGGGGCAGCGCTCACCGGCCGGGAGCAGGGTCACCGGCCGGGTCAGCGGCCCAGACCGTCGACGAGGGCGGCCAGCGCCTCGCCGAGCCGGTCCAGCCCGGGGTTCGCGGGACCGCCCGGTTCGGTCATGTAGAGGTCCCGGCGCATCTCCACCATCAGGGCGTGCACACGGGCGTCGCTCTCGTGGAACCTCAGCGGGACGTACGTTCCGCTGAACGGGCTGTTCAGCCCCGTCTCCCCGCACGGCTCGAACGCCTTGCGGGCCAGCTCGGTCAGCTCCGGCGGCGTGTGGAAGGCATCGGTGCCCAGGCACACGGGCGGCCGGGGCCCCTCGCCGTGCAGCTCGTAGGGCAGCGCGGCGCTCGGGTAGGAGTGCACGTCGATGATCACGGCCCGTCCGGTCGCGGCCAGCCGGCCGGCCACCGCCTCCGTCATGGCCTCGGCGTACGGCCGGAAGTACCGCTCGAGCAGCGGTTCGGGATCGGTGTCCGCCGGCCGTAGCACCTCCTGGTGCGTGGTCCGCGTGTACACCGCGCCCATCCCGACGGCGAGCATCTCCTCCCGCTCGTCCGGGAACCGCTCCGGATCCACCACCAGCCGCGACAGCCGGTTCACGAACCGCCACGGTGCGACGGCCGCGAGGCCGGCCGCCACTTCGGCGATCCGTGCGGTGTGCGCGTCGGTGATGTGGTCCAGCTCCCGCTCCAGCGCCGCGTCGTCCAGCACGATCCCCGCGCGCACATCGGCCGGTATCTCCCGCGCCGAGTGCGGCACATGCAGGATCACGGGAGAGTCGTCGGCACCCGGCAGCAGGTCGAAGGACGGTGCGAGGGCGGGCATGGGGCTGCTCCTTGCTCTTTCTCCACGCGCTCTCCGCGGCCGGCACCGGCCGTTTTTCGGCCGGCGCCGCGTTCTCGTGACGCGTTCTCCTCGCGCCACCCCGTACCACCTCGTACCACCGCGGAGAGCGCGACGTCATGGCCCCTCGATCCTGCCGCATCCCACTGACAGGCAGGAGGAGCATCGACACGGCTCAGTCCGGCCCCAGCAGCTCCCGGACCAGCCGTCCCACCTGCTCCGTCTCCAGCAGGAAGCCGTCGTGGCCGTACGGCGACTCGATCACCCGCAGGCGGTCGGCGCCCGGGATGCCCGAGGCCAGCTCCTCCTGCTGGGAGAGCGGATAGAGACGGTCGGAGTCCACCCCGGCCACCAGCGTGGGAGCGGTCACCCGGCGCAGGGCGGCGCGCACCCCGCCCCGGTCACGCCCCACGTCATGGGCGTTCATCGCCTCGGTCAGCACGACATAGCTGGCCGCGTCGAACCGGCGGATCAGCTTCTCCGCGTGGTGGTCGAGATAGGACTCCACCTGGTAGCGGCCGCCGTACCACGGATGCTCCGTGCCCTGCGGGGCACGGCCGAAGCGAAGCCGGAGCTCGGCCTCGCTGCGGTAGGTGACATGGGCCAGACGGCGGGCCAGCCCCAGGCCGGCGTGCGGCCCGGAACCGGTGTCGTGGTAGTCGCCGCCGCGCCAGTGCGGATCACTGCGGATGGCGTGCAGCTGGACGCTCGCCCACGCGATCTGCTCCGCGCTCGCCGCCGCCGTCGTGGCGAGCAGCAGCAGGGCGCCCGTGCGCTCCGGATACGACACCGCCCACTCCAGGGCCCGCATCCCGCCCATCGAGCCGCCGATCACCAGGGCCCACGTCTCGATGCCCAGCGCGTCCGCCAGGTCCCGCTCGGCCGCCACCTGGTCCCGCTGGGTGACGAACGGGAAGGCCCCGCCCCAGCGTCTCGTCCCGTCGGGCCGCGGCGAGGCCGGTCCCGTACTGCCCTGGCAGCCGCCCAGCACATTCGGTGCGACGACGAACCACCGGTCGGTGTCCAGCGCCCGGCCCGGCCCGACCAGCCCGTCCCACCAGCCCGGCGTGGGATGGCCGGGCCCGGCCGGCCCGGCGACATGACTGTCGCCGGTGAGCGCGTGCAGCACCAGCACCGCGTTGGAGGCATCCGGGGCCGGCCGGCCCCATGTCTCGAACGCCAGCCGTACGCCCGGCAGTTCACCCCCCGCCTCCAGCGGCAGCGGCCGGCGCAGACGGTGCCACCGGCGGCGCCCCGGAGGATCCCCCTCCCGCCAGGCGCCGGAGGCCGGCAGGCGGGGGAGGGGATCCGCGGGGGCGGCGGTCACCGCGTTCAAGCCGCCGCCTTGGCCGCGCGGAAACCGGCCTCCAGATCCGCCTTGAGGTCGGCGAGGTTCTCGATGCCGACCGACAGCCGCACCAGGCCCGGCGCGGTCCCGGTCGCCGCCAGCTGCTCCTCGTCCAGCTGGCTGTGCGTGGTGGACGCCGGGTGGATGATCAGGCTGCGCACGTCGCCGATGTTGGCGAGATGGCTGAACAGCCGCACCCCGTCCACGAACCGCTTGCCCGCCTCGACCCCGTCGCGCAGCTCGAAGGAGACCACCGCGCCCGCACCGCGCGGCAGGTAGGTGCGCGCCGCCTCGTACCAGGGGCTGGAGGGAAGTCCCGCGTAGTGGACCGCCGAGACCTCGTCACGCTCCTCCAGCCACTCCGCGACGGCCTGCGCGTTGGCGGAGTGCCGCTCCATCCGCAGGCTCAGCGTCTCCACGCCCTGCAGCAGCAGGAACGCCGAGTGCGGGGACAGCGCCGGCCCCAGGTCGCGCAGCAACTGCACCCGCAGCTTGACGGCGAACGCGCCCGGCCCGAGCGCCGGCCAGTAGCGCAGGCCGTGGTAGCTGGGGTCGGGCTCGTTGAAGTCCGGGAAGCGGTCGGCGTGCGCGCCGAAGTCGAAGGTGCCGCCGTCCACCACGACACCCGCGATCGTGGTGCCGTGCCCGCCGAGGAACTTGGTCGCCGAGTGCACCACGACGTCCGCGCCGTGCTCGAGGGGACGCAGCAGATAGGGCGTCGGCACCGTGTTGTCCACGATCAGCGGCACCCCCGCGGCGTGCGCCACGTCGGCGACCGCGCGCACGTCCAGCACATTGCCGCGCGGGTTGCCCAGCGACTCCGCGAACAGCGCCTTGGTGTTCGGCCGGATCGCCGCCCGCCAGGCGTCCAGGTCGTCCGGGTCCTTGACGAACGACACCTCGATGCCGAACTTCGGCAGGGTGTGCCGGAACAGGTTGTACGTGCCGCCGTACAGCGACGCGCTGGACACGACGTGGTCACCGGCACCGGCGACGGTCAGCAGCGCGAGCGTCTCCGCGGCCTGCCCGGAGGACAGCGCCACCGCGGCGACCCCGCCCTCGAGCGCCGCGATCCGCTGCTCGAGGACGTCCTGGGTGGGGTTGTGGATACGGGTGTAGATGTTGCCGGGCTCGGCGAGCGAGAACAGGTCGGCGGCGTGCCGCGTGTCCCGGAAGGCGAACGACGTGGTCTGGTAGATCGGCGTCGCCCGTGCGCCGGTCACCGGGTCGGGTGCGGCCCCGGCGTGCACCTGCTTGGTCTCGAACGACCAGGCGGGGATGTCGGGCCCGGCGGACGCCTCGTCGGGCGTGTGGCCGGCGGTGACGGCGTCGACGGGCTGGGTGGGGTCGCTCATGGTGCTCCTCGTGCGAAGGTACGGCGGTGCCGGACGGCGGTGCGATGTGCGGAAGGCCGGACTGCCGGTGTGGCGTGCTGGTCGTGCTGGTCGTGTGTGTCGTGCTTGTCGTGTGTCGCGCGCCGCGTGCCGCGGGTACGCCCGGGGCGCGCGTGAGCGTGTGCGTGTCCGAAGGGACGGGATCCGGAACGAAAGGACGGGATCCGGAGGAAAAGCGGGAGAGAGGACCGCGTACCGGAACGGGGGAGGGCGGTCCGCGGGACGCCGGCCCGAAAGGGGACGTCAGCCCGAAAGGGGACGTCAGCCGGAAAGGCGACAACCCATGCTGGTGACACGTCCGTAGTCGACGTGGCGGCGGGTCACGAGCATGATCATGCGAGTCAGGGTAAGCACATGCGTCGCACGGCGCCAGAGCCGGGCGGGAAACGCCACACAGCTGTCACACAACAGGTCCGTACCAGCGGTACAGACGGGTCCGCCCCGGCCGGCGGGTGCCGGTCGGGGCGGAGGGGGGAACGGAGGACCGTCAGGCCCGGGGCGCCGGCCGGGTCAGCCCAGGGAGGCCAGGGCCTCGTTCCAGGTGGCCGACGGGCGCATGACCGCGGCGGCCTTGGCCGGGTCGGGCTGGTAGTAGCCGCCGAGGTCGGCCGGCTTGCCCTGGACGGCGATCAGCTCGTCGACGATCTTCTGCTCGTCGGCGGCGAGCTTCTCGGCGAGCGGCGCGAAGACCTTGGCCAGGTCGGCGTCGTCGGTCTGCCGGGCCAGCTCCTGCGCCCAGTACAGGGACAGGTAGAAGTGGCTGCCGCGGTTGTCGATGCCGCCGAGGCGACGGGTCGGGGACTTGTTCTCGTTCAGGAACGTCGCCGTGGCCCGGTCGAGGGTGTCGGCGAGGATCTGGGCGCGCGCGTTGCCGGTGGTCTTGGCGTACTGCTCGAAGGACGGCACCAGGGCGAAGAACTCACCCAGGGAGTCCCAGCGCAGGTAGTTCTCCTTGAGCAGCTGCTGCACGTGCTTGGGCGCGGAGCCGCCGGCGCCCGTCTCGAACAGGCCGCCGCCCGCCATCAGCGGGACCACCGACAGCATCTTGGCGCTGGTGCCCAGCTCCAGGATCGGGAACAGGTCGGTGAGGTAGTCGCGCAGCACGTTGCCGGTGACGGAGATGGTGTTCTCACCGCGGCGGATGCGCTCCACCGACAGCTTGGCCGCCTCGACGGGGGACAGGATGCGGATGTCCAGGCCCTCGGTGTCGTGCTCCGGCAGGTACTGCTTGACCTTGGCGATCAGGTTGGCGTCGTGGGCGCGGTTCTCGTCCAGCCAGAACACGGCCGGGTCGCCGGTGGTGCGGGCGCGGGTGACGGCCAGCTTGACCCAGTCCCTGATCGGGGCGTCCTTGGTCTGGCAGGCGCGGAAGATGTCGCCGGCCGAGACCTGCTGCTCGATCAGGACGTCGCCGTTCTGGTCGACGAGGCGGACGGTACCGGTGACCGGGATCTCGAAGGTCTTGTCGTGGCTGCCGTACTCCTCGGCCTTCTGCGCCATGAGGCCGACGTTCGGGACCGAGCCCATCGTCGACGGGTCGTAGGCGCCGTTGGCACGGCAGTCGTCGATGACGGCCTGGTAGACACCGGCGTAGGAGGAGTCCGGGATGACCGCGAGCGTGTCGCGCTCCTGGCCGTCCGGGCCCCACATGTGGCCGGAGTTGCGGATCATGGCCGGCATGGAGGCGTCGATGATGACGTCGGAGGGCACGTGCAGGTTGGTGATGCCCTTGTCGGAGTCGACCATCGCCAGGTCCGGGCCCTCGGCGAGCTCGGCCTCGAAGGAGGCCTTGATCTCGGCGCCCTCCGGCAGGGACTCCAGGCCCTTGAAGATGCCGCCCAGACCGTCGTTCGGGGTCAGACCGGCCTTGGCGAGCACCTCGCCGTACTTCGCGAACGTCTTCGGGAAGAAGGCGCGCACCACGTGACCGAAGATGATCGGGTCGGAGACCTTCATCATCGTGGCCTTCAGGTGCACGGAGAACAGCACGCCCTCCTGCTTGGCGCGGGCGACCTGCTGGGCCAGGAACTCGCGCAGCGCGGCGACCCGCATCACGGCGGCGTCGACGACCTCGCCCTTGAGGACGGGCACGGACTCGCGCAGCACGGTGGTGGAGCCGTCGTCGCCCTTCAGCTCGATGCGCAGGGCGCCGTCCTCGGCGATCACCACGGACTTCTCGGTGGAGCAGAAGTCGTCGACGCCCATGGTCGCCACATTGGTCTTGGACTCGGCGGTCCAGGGGCCCATGCGGTGCGGGTGGGTCTTGGCGTAGTTCTTCACCGAGGCGGGGGCGCGGCGGTCGGAGTTGCCCTCACGCAGCACCGGGTTCACCGCGGAGCCCTTGACCTTGTCGTAGCGGGCGCGGATCTCCCGCTCCTCGTCGGTCCTGGGGTCGTCCGGGTAGTCCGGCAGCGCGTAGCCCTTGCTCTGGAGCTCGGCGATCGCGGCCTTCAGCTGCGGGATCGACGCCGAGATGTTCGGCAGCTTGACGATGTTGGCCTCGGGCTTCTTGGCGAGCTCGCCCAGCTCGGCCAGCGCGTCGGGGATCCGCTGCTCCTCGGTGAGGTACTCCGGGAACACCGCGATGATGCGCCCGGCCAGCGAGATGTCGCGGGTCTCCACAGCGACACCCGCCTGAGCGGCGTAGGCCTTGACCACCGGCAGGAAGGAATACGTCGCCAGGGCCGGGGCCTCGTCGGTGTGGGTGTAGATGATGGTCGAGTCAGTCACCGGGTGCTCCGCTCCACGTCTGCAACATTACTCGACATCAAGATATCCCCTGAGTGCCCCTGACTCGACAGGGGTCCGCACAGGGGTCCGTACCGGGGTTCGCGGGCGAGGCCCGTTCCCGGCGGGGCGGTGACCGCGGAGGCGAAACCTTGACCTCACGTTTGGTCGAGGTTCTAGGTTCGGTTCATGAGCATGGAGACCACCGCCTGGACGCAACTGCACAGCGTTCTGTACGCCCGGCAGGAGCGCCGTCCGCTCGCCCGCGCGACACTGCGCCGCATCGGCGCGTTCGCCCGCCCCCACCGTCGCCGTATCGCGCTGTTCGTCGCTCTGGGGATGGTGACCGCCCTGCTCGCCGTGGCGACCCCGGTGCTCGCCGGACGGGTCGTCGACGCGATCGTGTCGGGAGGCGATCCGGGCACGGTCGTACGGCTGGCCCTGCTCATCGCACTGATCGCGGTGGCCGAGGCGGTGCTCGGCATCCTCGGCCGGCGGCTGTCGGCCATCCTCGGCGAGGGACTGATCCTCGATCTGCGGACGGCCGTGTTCGACCATGTGCAGCGGATGCCGGTCGCGTTCTTCACGCGCACGCGTACCGGAGCGCTCGTCTCCCGTCTCAACAACGACGTCATCGGCGCCCAGCGGGCCTTCAGCAACACCCTGTCCGGCGTGGTGAGCAATGTGGTCACCCTTCTGCTCACCCTCGCCGTCATGCTCACGCTCTCCTGGCAGATCACGCTGCTCGCGCTGGTGCTGCTGCCGGTGTTCGTGGTGCCGGCCCGCCGGATGGGCAGCCGCATGGCCCGGATGCAGCGGGAGGCGGCCACCCTCAACGCGGCGATGAGCACCCGCATGACCGAGCGCTTCTCCGCCCCCGGCGCCACCCTGGTCAAGCTCTTCGGCCGTCCCGAGCAGGAGTCGGAGGAGTTTGCGGCCCGCGCCCGCCGGGTGCGGGACATCGGCATCCGCACGGCGACCGCGCAGTCCGCGTTCATCACCGCGCTGACCCTGGTGTCCGCCCTGGCGCTGGCCCTGGTCTACGGCCTCGGCGGCTTCCTCGCCCTGCGCGGCGCCCTGGAACCGGGCTCGGTCGTCGCCCTGGCCCTGCTCCTGACCCGGCTGTACGCGCCGCTCACGGCGCTCGCCGGGGCGCGCGTGGAGGTGATGAGCGCCCTGGTCAGCTTCGAGCGCGTCTTCGAGGTGCTGGACCTCGAACCGCTGATCAAGGAGAAGCCGGACGCCCGCGAGGTGCCGGACGGCCCGGTCGCGGTCGAGTTCGACAACGTCCGCTTCGGCTACCCGTCCGCCGACAAGGTCTCCCTCGCCTCCCTGGAGGAGATCGCGAGCCCCGACGCCTCCCCGCGGGCTCCCGGCTCCGTCCGAGCAGAGGAGGCCTCCGGCGGCACCGAGGTCCTGCACGGCATCTCCTTCCGCGCCGAGCCCGGACAGACCGTGGCCCTCGTCGGTTCCTCCGGCGCCGGGAAGTCGACCATCGCCCAGCTGCTGCCCCGCCTGTACGACGTCGACGAGGGCGCCGTGCGCATCGGCGGCATCGACGTGCGCGACCTGACCTTCGCCTCCCTGCGGGCCACCCTCGGCATGGTCACCCAGGACGGCCACCTCTTCCACGACTCGGTCCGCGCCAACCTCCTCCTGGCCCGCCCCTCGGCGACCGACGAGGAACTGTGGGACGTCCTGCGCCGCGCCCGCCTCGACGACCTCGTCCGCTCCCTGCCCGACGGCCTGGACACGGTGGTCGGCGAGCGCGGCTACCGCCTCTCCGGCGGCGAACGCCAGCGCATGACCATCGCCCGGCTGCTGCTGGCCCGTCAGCGGGTCGTCATCCTCGACGAGGCGACCGCCCACCTCGACAACACCTCGGAGGCGGCCGTCCAGGAGGCCCTGGCCGAGGCCCTGGAGAACTGCACCGCGATCGTGATCGCCCACCGGCTGTCCACGGTGCGCGCCGCCGACCTCATCCTGGTCGTCGAGGACGGCCGGATCGTCGAACGCGGCACCCACGACGAGCTCCTCGCCGCGGACGGCCGGTACGCGGAGCTGTACCGCACACAGTTCGCCCAGCGACCCGACGACGGAGCGGACGGGGCGGACGGGACGCGAAGGACCGCCCTGGCCGGGAGGGCGGCGGCCTGAGACAGCGGCACGACCGGCCCGCCGGCGGCCCGCCGACGGCGCGGGCGGCGACACCGTGCGCCGCGCCCCGTACGGGGTCAAGCTGGAAGGAGAGCCGTGTGCGCCGGCACGGGCCGTACGGGGCGAGGGAGAGAAGCCATGCGGGTGGGAGTGCTGACCGGCGGTGGCGACTGCCCCGGTCTCAACGCGGTGATCCGCAGCGTCGTACGCAAAGGAGTGCAGGAGTACGCCTGGGAGTTCGTCGGCATCGCGGACGGGTGGTCCGGCGCGGTCAAGGACGTGACCGTGCCCCTGGACGTCCCGGCCGTCCGGGGCATCCTGCCGCTCGGCGGCACGATCCTCGGCTCCTCCCGCACCAACCCCCTCCGGCTCGAGAACGGCATCGACCGCATCAAGGACACCCTTGCCGCGCACAGGATCGAGGCCCTCGTCACCATCGGCGGCGAGGACACGCTCGGGGTCGCGACCGCGCTGTCCGAGGCCGGGGTGCGCCTGGTCGGCGTGCCCAAGACGATCGACAACGACGTGGGCGGCACGGACTACACCTTCGGCTTCGACACCGCCGTCGGCATCGCCACCGAGGCCATCGACCGTCTGCACACCACCGCGGAGTCGCACAAGCGCACGCTCGTCGTCGAGGTGATGGGACGTCACTCGGGGTGGATCGCCCTGCACGCGGGCGTCGCGGGAGGCGCGAACGCCATCCTCATCCCGGAGATCCCCTTCGACCTCGACCAGGTGGG
This sequence comes from Streptomyces thermoalcalitolerans, assembly GCF_039525155.1. NCBI lineage: Bacteria > Bacillati > Actinomycetota > Actinomycetes > Kitasatosporales > Streptomycetaceae > Streptomyces > Streptomyces thermoalcalitolerans. The sequence goes on from NZ_BAAAHG010000041.1 coordinate 12,902, forward strand.
CGCCTGGGTGGAGAAACGCTTCGAGAGCAACTACGCGCCGATCGTCGTCGTGGCGGAGGGCGCGGCACCCAAGGCCGGGCAGATGGTGGTCAAGGACGAGTCGAGCGACGAGTTCGGACATGTGCGCCTGTCCGGGATCGGCGACTGGCTGGCCCGGGAGCTGGAGAACCGCACCGGGAAGGAGTCGCGGACGACGGTCCTGGGCCATGTCCAGCGCGGGGGCACACCGTCCCCGTACGACCGCTGGCTCGCCACGCGCTTCGGACTGCACGCGGTGGACGTGCTCCGGGACGGCGACTTCGGCACGATGGTGGCTCTGCGCGGCACGGACATCGTCCGGGTCCCGCTCACGGACGCGACCAGGGGCGTGAAGAAGGTCCCGCCGGAGCTGTACGCGGAGTTCGACGTGTTCTTCGGGACCTGACTTCGGGGCTTGAGGTGTTCCCCGGGACCTGACGCCGGATCACGTCCGGGGCACCACGGCCACCGGACACCGGGCGTGATGCAGGACGGCATGGGCCACCGGACCCAGCCGGCGCTCGGCCGCCCGCGGGCCCGAAAACCGCCCCAGGACGAGCAGAGCGGCCTGCTGGGAGGCGTGCACCAGCGCCTGGGCCGGGTGCAGAAGCACCACGTCGTGCAGCACGGGAACTTCCGGATATCTGTCCGTGAAACCCCGCAGGGCATCGGACAGCCGCTGGACCTCCTGGTCCTCCCACGCCCCCCGGTCCTCCTCGGGCACCATCGGCGCCGCCGACAGCGGAACACCCGGAAGAGCCCATGCGTGCACCACGCGCAGCCGGACGCCACGGAGCCCGGCGGACTCGAACGCGAAGTCCAGAACCGACTCGTCCACGGGCCCGGAACCGACCCCCACGGCCACCTCCGCCTCCTGGCGCCCGGCGGACGGGCTCCCGGGCCCGGGCACGACCACGACGGGGCAGGAGGCGCCACGCGCCACCTCCAGCGCCGTCGAGCCCACCGCGAGGCCGTCGAACCCGCCGTCCCCTCGTGCTCCGACGACGAGGAGCCCGGCCGTCGCGGAAGCGGAGAGCAGGGCGGCCGCGGCGGAGTCGGTGACCCGCACACTGCTCGTCGTCACCCGGGGATGCCGCGCCGCGAGGTCGGCCTCGGCGTGCCGGAGCGCGTCCTCGCCCCTTTGCCGCCACAGGAAGGCGACCGGCAGATCGGCGGAGCCGGGGTCGGGAGCCTCGGCGGCGTGCACCAGACGCAGGGGGAGCCCTCGAAGCTCCGCCTCCTGGGCGGCCCACTCGCCCGCGACACGGCTTTCCGGGGATCCGTCGATTCCGGCCACGACAGGGTGGGACATCCGCGCTCCTTCCCGGCATCACGCTCACAGTACGGCCTTTCGGTCCGCGAGGCCGTGGCACGCGCGGCCCGCCGCCCCGGCCGGGCACAGCCCGGATGCGCTCGTACTCGCCCCGGGAAACCCGCCGCCGTGCCCGTGCTCGCCCGAGGGACCCACTGTCCCGTGGACCCGCCGCCGACGTGCCGCGCAGTCCGCACCCGCGCGTGCCACGATGCAGACATGCGGGTCGTCGTGGTGGGTGCGGGACAAGTCGGACACACCGTGGTCAAGTCGCTCGCCGAGACGCACGAGTGCACGGTGATCGACATCGACGAGAGGCGTCTGGAGGCCCTCTCGCACACCTACGACGTGCGGGTCGCCCACGGCAACGGCGCCCGGCGGGAGACGCTGCTCGAAGCCGGCACGGCGGACGCCGATCTCGTCCTGGCCTGCACCTCGCGGGACGAGGTCAACCTGGTGACCGCCATGCTCGCCCGCCGGCTGTCGTCGGCGCGGACGGCCGTGCGCGCCACCGGAATGGACTACCTGGCGGCCTGGCGTGCGGGTGATCTCGACGTGGACCTCCTCGTCTCGACGGCGTTCGAGACCGCGAGCGCCGTCGCGCGTGTCCTCCATGTGCCCGGCGCCCGGCACGTGGACTTCTTCGCCGGCGGCGAGGTGGTCGTCTTCGGCATCGACGTCCGTGAGACCCGGCCGCCGTGGCGCGCCGGCCGTCTCCCGCGCGATGCGCCGCTGTCCGAGGCGTCGCGGGTGGTCGCCCTCGTACGCGACGGACGCTGGATCAGGCCGGCCGCGCACGAGGAGGCGCGGCCCGGCGACGAGATGATCGTGGCGGCGTCGCTCCCGGCCGCACGCACCTGGGGCCGACTGGTCACCGGGGCCGAGCCCGTCGACGACGTCGTGATCTTCGGCGCCGGGCGCGTGGGGACGGCGATCGCCCGGGTGCTGCTCGACAAAGGAATCTCCGTACGGATGATCGAGCCGGACCGGGCACGGGCACGTGCGGCCGCCGACGCACTCGACCGGGCACGGGTCTTCCACGCCACCGGCCTCGACCCGGCGTTCCTGCACCGCGAGCGCATCGGCACGGCGGGAGCGGCGGTGCTCGCCGGCGGCGACGACTCGCGCAACCTGCACGCGGCGCTGCTCGCACGGCTCCACGGGATCGGACTCACGCTGACGGTCCTCAACGATCCCGCCGCCGCCGAGGTCTTCGCGGCAGCCGGTGTCGACGTGACGATCGACCCGGGGGACGAGACCGCCGAGAAGATGGCCCGCTTCACCTTCGGCGAGCACACCCACCAGGTGGCGATGCTGGAGGACGACCGTTTCGAGGTGCTCGACGTCACCGTCCGGCCCGGCAGCCGGTTCGCGCACCGCCCCATCGACGCGCTGCCCGGGATCGGCGTGGGCGCGATCATCCGTGACGGCACCGTGCTCTTCCCCGGTGGTGAGGAGGAACTGCGGCCCGGGGACCGCGCCGTCGTCCTCACCGAGCCCGAGCACGCCTCCACGATCGAGCGTGACCTGTGACGCCGTCGCGCCTGCCGCCGCGCCCGCGCCGCCGGAGCCCGTACGGACGGACCGGGTGGACCGGGCGGCTCGGACGCATCGGAAGGGCCGTGCGCATCGGTGTCGACGTACGGACCGCGCTGGGGGTCGTCGGCACTCTGCTCGCCTGGTTCGCCCTCGCGTTCGTCGCACCGGCAGCCGTCGCCCTCGCGGCCGGCGAGCCCCCATGGCCCTTCCTCGTCACCGGGCTCGCCGCGGCTGCGACGGGCCTGGCGCTCAAGCGTCTGACGGGCAGCCGGCCCCCGCTGGGTCTCAGGGAAGGGTTCCTCGTCGTCGTCGCCGTCTGGCTGCTCGTCCCCGCGTTCGGCGCGCTGCCGTTCGTGCTCGGCCGCGTCCCGCAGCTCGCTCACCCGGTCGACGCCTACTTCGAGGCGATGTCGGGGTTCACCGCCACCGGCGCCACCGTCCTGACCGATGTGAACGCGCTCGGACCCGACATGCTGTTCTGGCGCCAGTTCACCCACTGGCTGGGCGGCCTGGGAGTCATCGTGCTCGCGCTCGCGGTGCTGCCGCGACTGCGCATCGGAGGCCGCGAACTTCTGCGCTCCGAGCTGCCGGGACCGGTCGAGATGGAATCGCTCGGCGCGACCATCCGCGAGACCGCCCGACGGCTCTGGAAGGTCTACCTCGCGGTGACGGCGATCGGCGTGGTGACCCTGGCCGCCCTGGGGTGGAGCGGGCTGGACCGGCGGATGGACCTCTTCCAGGCGTTCTCCTACGCGACCTCCGCCGTGTCCCTCGGCGGGTTCACCCCGCAGAACGACTCGGCCCGGGGCCTCGCGCCGGTGACGCAGTGGGTGCTGTGCGGGCTGATGGCGGTGGCCGGGGTGAACCTGCTGCGGCTGTACCGTCTCGCCGTGCTGCGCCAGATCCGGGCCGTGGCCCGCGACGAGGAGCTGCGCCTGTATCTCGTCCTGCTCGCCGTGGGCGCCTCCGCGCTGGCGGCCGAGCTGTTCGCCGACGGCACGGTGGACGGGGCCGGCGGCATCCGGCACGCGGCCTTCCAGGCGGTCTCGGTGATGACCACCACCGGCTTCGCGACGCTCGACTGGTCGACCTGGGGCACACTCGCGGCACTCACCCTGCTGGCGCTGATGTTCGTCGGGGCCTCCGCCGAGTCGGCGAGCGGCTCGATCAAGGTCGTCCGCCATCTCACCCTCCTCCGCTTCGCCCGCCACGGGCTGGAACAGGCCGTTCACCCCGACGCCGTCGTCCCGGTGCGTGTGAGCGGCCGGGTGGTCGAAGGCCCGGCGCTCCGCTCGGTGCTCGTGTTCGTCCTCCTCTACCTGGTCGCGTTCGCGCTCGGGACGCTCGGTCTCGCCCTCGACGCCGGGGAGGGCGCGGCCGATGCCGGTGCGTTCACCGCGCTCGGCGCCGCCGCGTCCTGCCTCGGCAATGTCGGGCCGGCGTTCGGCGCGGTCGGCCCGTTCGGCTCCTACGCGTCGTTCGGGGAGCTGTCGAAGGCGATCCTCACCGCGCTCATGTTCCTCGGCCGTATCGAGATCGTTCCCCTGGCGGTGCTGCTCCGCCGCGGCTACTGGCGCCCGTAGGCGGCCGTGGGCAGCAGCGGGCCGCAGGGGGCAGGGGGTGACAAGGGTGGTCCGCACCGCCGTCGAGCTTGCTGCGTCCGCGCACCGTGTCCGGCAGCCGCGCAGCGGAACATCATCGTCCGAATGAGAACGATATGAGGCGGCATCAAAAACGCATAAAGATTGCTGGAACCGAGCAATGTATTGTCACCCGCTCGCATGGCACCATGCGGGCGTGGGGGAATCTCGAGCGAAACCCGAGTGAACCCAAGCGAACCAGAGTGAATCCGAGTGGCATACGCATGAGAGCGGGGGGCCGAATGAACTGGTTCCTGGGTCTCGGGATCGCCGGACTGGTTCTGCTGGTGCTCTCGCTGATCCTTGACGGCGTCCTGGAGGGCCTGTTCGACGGGGTGCTGGACGGGCTGTTCGACGGGCTGCTGTCCCTGCCGGTCATCGCCGGATTCGTGTCCATGCTCGGCTTCGGCGGGGCGATCGTGCTCGGCACCACGGGGCTGGGGACGACGGGGGCGACGGCGATCGGCGTGGTGGCGGGCGTTGCCGCGGGCTGGTTGACGTGGAAACTCAGCCGCGCCCTGATGCGGGATCAGGGTGACGCCGCTCCACGGGGCGGCGATCTCGTCGGCATCTCCGGTTCCGTGGTGACCGCCATTCCGGCCGAGGGATACGGCGAGGTGCTGGTGCATCTCGCCGGACAGCCGCTGAAGCTGGCCGCGAAGTGCTCGGTGCCCCTGGCGCGGGGTGCCGAGGTCTGGGTGGAGGCGACGCTGTCCGCGACCTCGGTCGTGGTCCGGCCGGTCGAGCGCTGACCCCCGGAGCGACGCACCGCACCACGACGCCGCACGGCCGCTGCTTCACCCTCCTCCCTCTGCCGCACCTTTCCCCGCGTCCGTTCCCCAGCCGCTCACGACCCGTTCCCGAACTGTTCCCGACCCGTTCCCGATCCGATCCGATTCGCCGTCCCCCGGGAGGGCTGAGGGGGTTTTACACATATGAGCCCTGTACTGATCGCCGTGATCGGAGTCGCCGTACTCCTGATCCTGCTGGCTCTCGTGGTCGTCAACCGCTACAAGGTCGCAGGCCCTCACGAGGCGTTCATCGTCACCGGACGGCGTGGCAAGAGATCCACCGACCCCAAGACCGGCCGGGTCTTCACCGACAACAGCGGCCAGAAGGTCGTGGTCGGCGGTGGTGTCTTCGTCGTGCCCTTCATCCAGCAGAAGTTCACCCTCGACCTGTCCAGCCGACAGATCCCGGTGGCCGTCCGGGGCGCGGTCACCCTGCGCGGAGTGAAGGCCAACCTGGAGGGCGTCGCCATCGTCAAGGTCGGTGGCACCGAGGACTCGATCCGCGCCGCCGCCCAGCGTTTCCTCCAGCAGCAGGAGGGCATCGTCGGGTTCACCCAGGAGGTGCTGTCCGGCGCGCTGCGTTCCATCGTCGGCCGGATGTCCGTCGAGGACATCATCCGGGACCGGGCCGCCTTCGCCGGACAGGTCGCGGAGGAGGCCGAGGCCAGCCTGTCCGGGCAGGGACTGGTGCTGGACGCCTTCCAGATCCAGGACATCACCACCGAGGGCTCCTATCTGGAGGACCTCGGCCGCCCCGAGGCGGCCCGCGCCCGGCAGGAGGCCGACATCGCCGAGGCGGTCGCCCGGCGCGCCGCCGAGCAGGCCCGCCTCAAGGCGGAGGAGGAGATAGCGATCGCCCAGCGCACCCTGGCGCTGAAGCAGGCCGAGATCAAGGCCGAGACGGATGAGGCCGCCGCCCGCGCCAACGCCGCCGGCCCGCTCGCCGAGGCCGCCCGGCAGCAGGAGGTCCTGCAGGAGCAGGAGAAGGTCGCCGTCCGGCGGGCCGCCCTGACCGACCGTGAACTGGACACCAAGGTCCGCAAGCCCGCCGACGCCGCCCGCTACCAGGCCGAGCAGGAGGCGGAGGCCCGCCGTATCGCCCTGGTCAAGGAGGCCGAGGCGGCGGCCGAGCGGGCACGGCTCATCGGTGAGGGCGAGAAGGCCCAGCGTGCGGCGCTCGCCGAGGCCGTTCGCATCGAGGGCGAGGCCGAGGCGGCCGCGATCGCCGCCAAGGGTGCGGCGGAGGCGGACGCCATGCACAAGAAGGCCGACGCCTTCGAGCGGTACGGCGATGCGGCGGTGCTCCAGATGCTGGTCGAGGTGCTGCCGCAGATCGTCGGCAAGGCGGCCGAGCCGCTGTCGGCGGTGGACAAGCTGACGGTCATTTCCACGGACGGCGCGGGCCGGCTTCCGCGCGCGGTCGCCGACAACGTCGCCCAGGGCCTGGAACTGCTCAGCTCCACCACCGGCGTCGACCTCGCCCGGCTCCTTCAGAGAATCGCCGAACGCGGCACGAACGGCACGGCCAAGGCTCCGGCAAGGCCCCCGGCGCAGGTCGAGCCGCCGACCTCGGCAGCATCCGAATCATCCGAAGCGTCCCGCCACAAGGCCGACAGCACTGAATAGAACCCCTGGAACAGGGTGCTCACGCTGAGCTGAGCATGGAGCCCGGACGCTTGACCGGCGTCCGGGCCCTGTCGCTCGGGGAGGGACCGGGCCGTGAGGCCGAAGCGTCGCGGCCTGGAGCGGGCTGGTCAGTTCCGGTGTCGCTTCAGGTTCGTGACGAACTCGGCCCACGCTGTCTGCTGGAATGCGAGCTGCGGGCCGCTGCGTTCCTTGGAGTCTCGTATGTGTATGGCGGTCGCGTCGACGGCGACCTCGACGCACTCGCCGCCTTCGTCACCGCTGTAGCTGCTCTTGAACCAGTTGAGCTGCGCGGACTGTTCGGTATTCATAGGTCTCCCAGCATCTTCTCGACCAGGCGCAAGGATTCGCGTGGGGTGAGCGCCTGTCCTCGGATGCTTCCATATTTCGCGGCCAGGACACGTACCTCTTCCGGGTCGGTGACGAGACGGCTGAAATGCTGGACCTCCAGATAGGCAACCTGCGGTTTGCCCTTGGGGATGAGCAGCGTGAACGGGCCGCCCATGCCTGCGTGATCCTCGCTCGCGGTCGGCATGACCTGGATCTCCACATGGCGCAACTGGCCCATCCGGAGGAGCTGTTCCAACTGCCCGCGCTGTACGTCCGGTCCGCCGAACGGCTGGCGCAGAATGTTTTCCTGGATGATGGCGCTTACGGTAGGCGGTGGCCACCGGGTCATCAGTTCCTGCCGGGCCATCCTCGCGGCAACGCGTTGCTCGATGGTCTCCTCGTCGAAGAACGGCTGTCGACTGGCGAACACGGCACGCGCGTACTCCTGGGTCTGGAACAGGCCCGGAACCGCCTGGTTGGCGAAGTAACACAGCTGAACCGCGTCCGCCTCCAGCCGCGCGTAATTCCGGAACCACTCCGGGTGCCGCACCCGTCGCCGTGCCTTCGCCCGCCTCACATCCTCCGCCGCGGCCTCCAGCAGGCCACCGCAGTTCAGCAACCGGTCGACTGCGATGAGGAGTTCGGGCTGCGGGGTGCGTCGAGCCCGTTCGACGGAGGAGATCGTCTCCTCGCCGTACCCGAGCTGGTCGCCCAGCTCTCTCTGGCTCAGTCCGGCTCGTTCCCGGGCGACCTTGATCTGTCGGCCGAGAGCGCGGAACAGGTCCGCGACGTCGTCGATGTCGTCCGCCTCGCTGCTCGTGGGAGCTTCCTTGCCCGGCTGCGCTGTCATGCCGTACCACCACCCTGTTTGCTCTGTGTGGAGGACGAACCGACGATTCCCCGGCCAGGTCACGGCCGTACGCCCGTACACCACACCGTCCGCACCGGGACAGTCACTCTGCGTACCGCCCTGTGTGCTCCACACGGTAAGCCGACTCGGCCACCCTCGGTGAGGTGAACCAGGAAACCGTCACCGCTCCCGGTGAACCGACCGTTGTCGCGGGTCACTTCCGCACCATGTTCCCCACCACCGCGCGAGGCGCGCATACCGCCCGTCAAGCCGCCGAGCGATGGCTCGCCGCCCAGCGGGGATGGCCGGACCCCGACGACGACAGCGCGGCCACGGCTTCCCTCCTCATCGCCGAACTGACCGCGAACGCCGCCCTGCACGGCCGGGTAAAGGGCAGAGACGCACGTCTCGCCCTCACCCTCACGCCCACCATCCTGCGCATCGAGGTCACCGACGCGCGAGGCGACCGCCTTCCCGCAACGCCCCCGAACGCCGACGTCGATGGCGAGTCGGGACGAGGTCTGCTCCTCGTCGCTTCGCTCGCCGACGCCTGGGGCTACGAGCCGTATCCGCCGGGCGGCAAGACGGTCTGGGCAGAATGCAGCCGCACGTGACGCGAACCTGCTGCTGGGCAGCAGCCGACTGCGCTCGCCCCCTGATCCCTTGTCACCCCGTCAGAACCGGAAACCGGACAGCACGCCCGCAACCGGTGGCCTACTGAAGGCAGTTCGAGAGTGAGGCCGGGCGGCTGCGATCGCCGCCAAAGATGCGGCGGAGGCGGACGCCCCGCACAAGAAGGCCGTCGCCTTCGAGCGGTGCGGCGGGGGAGTGTCAGGCCAAGCCGTTCGTGCGCAGGGTCAGCCAGAGCTGGCTGGCGACGTCCGGATCGTCGAGGTCGGTGTCGAGCAGCTGGGTCGCGGTGGCGATGCGGTAGCGCAGGGTGTTGCGGTGGACGCCCAGGTCGGCGGCGGCGCGCTCCCACTGGCCGCGATGGCGCAGATACGCGGCGACGCTGGGGATGAGATCGGCCCGGCGGTAGGAGAGCAGGGGTTCGAGGGACGGGGCGGTGGTGAGGGACCGGCCGCCGTCCACGCCGAGGTCGCGGACGGTGCCCGCGGGAAGCGTCGCCAGAGTGCGGCGCAGTACCGGCATTGTGCGGTGCAGTCCGGCGAGGTCGGTCTCGGGACCGAGCAGGACCCGTACCGTGCCGCCGTTCTCCGGGGCACGGCGGGCGGCCTCCAGGACGGCCGGGGCGTCGGCCGGGTCGGTGAGCACCCACAGCTCGTCGGGTTCGGCCACGGCGAGAAGTGGGCGGTGCTCGTGGGCGGCGACCGGTTCCAGGGCGTCGAGGACCTCGTCGGGGGAGCCGGTGGGACCGGCCAGGCCCACCGCGCGCACCCGTGGCGGGAGTGCGGTGAGGCCCAGTTCGGCGGCGAGCGACCGTGCCGCGTCGACGTACCCGGTCAGCACGAGCCGGGCGACACAGGCACGGGAGGCACGTGCGGCGGCGGTTCCGCGGCGCTGCTGTTCGCTCTGGAGGGCGAGCAGAGCGCACGCGGTCAGCACCAGCTGCCGGTCGGCGCCGCGCATGGGGCGGGGGGAGCCGGTCGTCATGAACCCGCTGAGCCGGCCCCGGCCGGCCAGGGGGTGCAGCACCACCTCCTCACCGTCCAGCGGGAAGGTCGCCGACGAGTGCGGCCCGGCGACCCGCAGGCGGGCGACCTCGGCGGCGACCCGGCGGGCACTGCCACGACGCTCACGCGGCCAGACCTCGAGCACCTCGCCGGACGTACCGAGCCGTGCGGCCCAGCCCTCGAGGGCCCCGGCCAGGGTGCGCACCACGGCGGGGACCGGATCAGGTCCTGCCGCGGCCCGGACCAGGTCGCGGTGGGCGCCCAGGGCTACCGTCAGTTTCTCCTGGTCGGCCGCGGCCTGGAGCGACCAGTACGTCCGGGCGACGGCGAGGAACGGGGTGGGAGCGGGCACCACCAGCAGCGGCAGCCCCGCTGCCTCGCAGGCCTCGACGAGACTCCGGGGCACGGCGGTGTGCACCGGGCCGAGGCCGAGCCCGAGCCCGGCCGTACCGTGGTCCGCGAGACGGGCGGCGTAGGCGCGGGCCTGCGCGGTCTGGCCGGTCAGGCCCATCCCCGTGGTGAGCAGCAGTTCCCCGCCGGACAGATACGGGGTCGGGTCGGTCAGCTCGCTGACGTGGACGCCGGTGACCTCGCGCGGCGGCGGCTGGGCGGGGACGACCGGCGCCAGGTCGTCGCCGAGAGTGCGCACCAGGACATCGAGTGTGGGCATCGGGCTGCTCCTTGAGCGTGCTCCCCGAGCGGGCGGGATAGTGCGATGTGCACGAAAAGTAGAGAGAGATGGATGGATTGCACAAGGTGCGGTGGATGTCCCGGTGTCTAGCGTGAGGGGCGATCACCGGGGTCTCTCCGGTCATCGGTCTCCCCTGCCGGTTCCTGTGTCCGGCGCCTGTGACCAGCACCTGTGACCGGTCTCCACACCGGTCTCCACACCGGTCCCCGTGCCGGTTTTCTCACCGGCCCCCGTCCTCGGCCCGCGGAAGGACAGTCGTGGCACCTGACAGCGCATCCCTCGTACCGTCCCCCGTATCGACCCCGTCCCCCGTACCGACGCCCGTACCGCCGTCCTCGCTCCTGCCGCCCCAGCCCGAGCAGCGCCGCATCCTGCGCACCGAGCTGCCCGGCCCCCGCTCCCGTGAGCTGCAACGGCGCCGTGAGGCCGCTCTCCCCGGCGGTCTCGGCGTCACGCTCCCCGTTTTCGTGGACCGGGCGGGCGGCGGCGTCATCGTGGACGTCGACGGCAACCACCTCATCGACTTCGCCTCCGGCATCGCGGTGACCAGCGTGGGCGCCAGCGCCCCCGCCGTGGTCTCCCGGGTGCGCGCCCAGGCGGAGCGGTTCACCCACACCTGCTTCCTGGTGACCGAGTACGACGGCTACGTCGAGGTCGCCGAGCGGCTGAACGAGCTCACCCCGGGCGACCACCCCAAGCGCACGGCGCTGTTCTCGACTGGGGCCGAGGCCGTGGAGAACGCGGTCAAGATCGCCCGCGCGGCGACCGGCCGCCCCGGGGTGGTGGTCTTCGACCACGCCTACCACGGGCGCACCATGATGACGCTCGCGATGACCGCCAAGGAGGTGCCCTACCGCGCCGGCTTCGGCCCGTTCCCCGGTGAGGTGCACCGTGCCCCCTACGCCTATCCGCTGCGCTGGCCGGGCGGTGCCGAGCGCTGCGCCGAGGAGGCGCTCGCCGAACTGGAGGCGCTGCTGCGGCGGGTCGGCCCGGACACGGTGGCGGCGATCGTCGTCGAACCGCTGCAGGGCGAGGGCGGTTTCGTGGTGCCCGCACCCGGGTTCCTCGCCGGTGTGCAGCGCGTGGCGCGGCAGCACGGGATCGTGCTGGTCGCCGACGAGGTGCAGGCCGGGATGGGCCGCACCGGGACGGTGTTCGCCAGTGAGCAGGAGGGAATCGTCCCCGACCTGGTGTGCACGGCGAAGGCGCTCGGCGGCGGTCTGCCGCTGGCCGCGGTCACCGGCCGCGCCGAGCTGATGGAGGCGGTGGCGCCCGGCGGGCTCGGCGGAACCTACGCGGGCAACCCGGTGGCCTGTGCCGCCGCCCTCGGTGTCCTGGAGATGCTCCGGGACGGGGAACTGCTGGAGCGGGCCCGGCTGATCGAGAAGACCGTCCGCGCCCGGCTCGAACCACTGGCCGCACAGGTGCCGGCGATCGCCGAGGTCCGGGGCCGGGGCGCGATGATGGCGCTGGAGTTCGTCCGGCCGGGGACGCTGGAGCCGGACGCGGAACTGGCCCGGGCGGTGGCCGCCCGCTGCCACGCGGAGGGCGTGGTCGCCCTCGTCTGCGGCAGTTTCGGCAACGTCATCCGGCTGCTGCCCCCGCTGGTGATCCCCGACGACCTGCTCGGCGAGGGCCTCGACGTCCTGGCGGACGCGATCCGCGGCGCGTGCGGAGGTGCGGCATGAACGCCACGGAGGCGGCCGAGGTGAGCCGTGACCCGCGCACCGGCGCCCGCACCGAGGGCCCGGCCGTCACCTCCGTCGACGAGGTCGCCCGGCTGGCCGCCCGGGCCGCCCGGGACGCCGAACGGATCGCGGACTGCCCGCCCGCGGTCCGCGCGGACTGGCTGGAGGCGATCGCGACCGCGCTGGAGCACGACACCGAGGAACTGGCCGCGCTCGCGGACGCCGAGACCGCGCTCGGCGTGGACCGGCTGCGCGGCGAGGTCGGCCGCGCCGCGGCACAGGCCCGCTTCTACGGCCGGGTCGCTGCCGAGGGCAGCTGGCTGGACATCCGGATCGACCGCTTTGACGGGGTCGATCTGCGGCGGATCAACCGGCCGCTGGGCCCGGTCGCGGTGTTCGGCGCGAGCAACTTCCCCTTCGCCTTCGGCGTCGTGGGACACGACACGTCCTCCGCCCTGGCCGCGGGCTGTCCGGTGCTGGTCAAGGGACACCCGGCGCATCCGCGGCTCAGCGCCCGGCTCGGGGCGACGGTGACGGCGGCCCTGCGCGCGGCGGGCGCGCCGGAGGGTACGTTCGCCCTGGTGCACGGCTTCGAGGCGGGCCTGGCCCTGGTGGACGCGCCGGAGGTGACGGCGGTGGCGTTCACCGGCTCCCAGGCCGGCGGCATGGCCCTGGTGGAGCGGGCGGCGCGCCGGCCCGTGCCCGTCCCGGTCTTCGCCGAGATGGGCACGGTCAACCCGGCGGTCCTGACACCCGCCGCCGCGGCGGACGACGAGGTGCTGCGCACGGCGGCGTCCGGCTTCGTCGCCTCGTTCACCCTGGGCCAGGGCCAGTTCTGCACCAAACCGGGACTGCTGCTGGCACCGCGCGGCAGCGGGGCGGCGGACGCGGTGGCCGGGGCACTGACCGGGACCGAGCCCGGCTGGCTGCTGACCGAGGGCATCGCCTCCGCGTACCGCAAGGGACTCGCGGACCTGGAAGCAGCCGGGGCACGGCTTGTTGCCTCGGTGGCCGCACACCCGGAGGGCTTCGCCGCCGCCCCGACGCTGCTCACCGCTCCCGCCGAGGCACTCGTGCCGGGCTCCCGGCTGCTGGAGGAGTGCTTCGGCCCGGTCGCGCTGGTGGTGGAGTACGACGACGCGGAGCAGCTCCGCGCCCTGCTGGCCCGGCTGCAGCCGAGCCTGGCGGCGGCGGTCGCCTCCGCCGGGGAGACCGACCCCGATCTGCCGTGGCTGGTCCCGCTGCTGTCCCGGAAGGCGGGCCGGGTGGTGGTCGACGGGTGGCCGACCGGCGTCGTCACGACCTGGGCCCAGCAGCACGGCGGACCGTGGCCCGCGACCAGCCGGCCCGAGGCCACGAGCGTCGGCGCCGCCGCCCTGGACCGCTTCACCCGCCCGGTCGCCTTCCAGAACGTTCCTCAGCCGGCGCTGCCCGACGCACTGCGCGACGACAACCCGTGGCGGCTGCCCCGGAGGATCGACGGTGTACGGGAGACGGACGGAGGAGGTGCGTGATGAGCGGGCCGCTGGACGGAATCCTCGTCGCCGACTTCAGCCGGGTGCTGGCCGGACCGCTGTGCACCATGACCCTGGCGGACCTCGGCGCGACCGTGATCAAGGTGGAGCGCCCCGGTACGGGCGACGACACCCGGTCCTGGGGGCCGCCCTGGTCGGCGACGAGCACCACCTACTTCGAGAGCGTCAACCGCTCCAAGCGCAGTGTCGCCCTCGACCTGACCGACGAGGGCGACCGGGAACTGGCCCGCGAACTGGCCCGCCGCGCCGACGTCCTGGTGGAGAACTTCAAACCAGGCACCCTGGACCGCCTCGGACTCGGCTACGACGCGGTGTCCGCCGACAACCCCGGGATCGTGTACTGCTCGGTGACCGGTTTCGGCAGCGGCGCCGGTGCCGGGCTGCTGGGCTACGACTTCGTGGTCCAGGCGGTCGGCGGGCTGATGAGCATCACCGGTGCCGCCGACGGCGAGCCCACCAAGGTGGGGGTCGCCCTGGTCGACGTGCTCACCGGCAAGGACGCCACCATCGGGATCCTCGCCGCGCTGGCCGACCGGACGCGCACCGGCCGGGGCTGCCGCGTGGAGGTCAACCTCCTTTCCAGCCTGCTCGGTTCCCTGGTCAACCAGGCGCAGAGCTATCTGGAGACCGGCCGGCCGCCCGGCCGGATGGGCAACCGCCACCCCTCGATCGCCCCCTACGAGACCCTGCGCTGCCGCGACGGACTGCTCGCGGTCGCCTGCGGCAACGACGGCCAGTTCGCCCGGCTCGCGGCCGTCCTCGGAGCGCCCGCCCTCGCCGAGGACGAGCGGTTCGCCACCAACGCCGCCCGGGTCACCCACCGGGAGGAACTGGTCCGCGCACTCGAGGAACGGCTGGCCGAGGACGACAGCGCGGCCTGGCAGAAACGCCTCACCGCGGCGGGCGTCCCGGCGGGCCGGGTCGGCACCGTCGCCGACGGGTTCGCGCTGGCCGAGAGCCTGGGACTCGAACCCACGGTCACCCCGGCCGGCGGGGGTGCGCCCCAGCCCCGGCACCCGGTCACCTACTCGACCGGGCTGGTCGGCCCGGCCCAGGCCCCTCCGGCCCTCGGGGCCGACGACGAGGCCGTACGGGCCTGGCTGTCCGCACCCGATGCCGACCTGCCGCCCCCCACCGCCACCTCGTGACCGGCTCTCCCCGAACGTCCCGTACGTGACCCGACTGCTGGATCCGACCCGTACCCGACTCGCAACTGACTCGCAACCGACTCAACTCGACCCGACTGGACCCGAAAGGCCGGCGATGTCCACCGCATCCACCTCCTCATCCCCCTCTTCATCCCCCTCCTCCCGCACCAAGGTCTCCCCGCTCGACCTGCTCGCCATCGACGACTTGCTCAGCCCCGACGAGAAGGCGGTGCGGGCGTCCGTGCGCCAGGTGTGCGACGCCGTGATCGAGCCGCACATCGCCGAGTGGTTCGAACGGGGCGAACTGCCCACCATCCGCGAACTGGCCAAGGAACTGGGCGGTGTCGGCCTGCTCGGCATGCACCTCGAAGGCTACGGATGCGCCGGCATGAGCGCCGTCGACTACGGCCTGGCCTGCCTCGAACTGGAGGCCACCGACTCCGGCATCCGCTCCCTGGTCAGTGTCCAGGGCTCCCTCGCGATGTTCGCCATCTGGCGGTACGGCAGCGAGGAGCAGAAGCAGGAGTGGCTGCCCCGCATGGCCGCCGGGGAGGCGATCGGCTGCTTCGGCCTGACCGAGCCCGACCACGGCTCCGACCCCGCCTCCATGCGCACCCGCGCCCGCCGCGACGGGGACGACTGGATCCTCGACGGCCGCAAGATGTGGATCACCAACGGCTCCGTCGCCGATGTCGCCGTGGTCTGGGCCCGGACGGACGAGGGGATCCGCGGCTTCGTCGTACCGACCGACACCCCCGGCTTCTCGGCCCCGCTCATCAAGCACAAGCTGTCCTTGCGGGCCTCCGTCACCAGCGAACTGGTCCTCGACTCCGTCCGCTTGCCCGCGAGCGCGGTCCTCCCGGAGGTCCGGGGCCTGCGCGGTCCGCTGTCCTGCCTGAGCGAGGCCCGCTACGGCATCGTGTGGGGCGCCATGGGCGCGGCCCGCAGCGCCCTGCGGGCCGCCCTGGAGTACGCCGGGCAGCGGGTGCAGTTCGGCAAGCCCATCGCGGCGTACCAGATCACCCAGGAGAAGCTGGCCCACATGGCCGTCGAGCTGGCGAACGGCACCCTGCTGGCGTTGCACCTCGGGCGCCGCAAGGACGCCTCCGGGCTGCGCCCCGAGCAGATCAGCATGGGCAAGCTGAACAACGTGAGCAAGGCCCTGGAGATCTGCCGCACCGCCCGGACGATCCTGGGCGCCAACGGGATCTCGCTGGAGTACCCGGTGATCAGGCACATGAACAACCTGGAGTCCGTGCTCACCTACGAGGGCACGGCGGAGATGCACACCCTGGTCATCGGCCAGGCCATGACGGGCCACTCCGCCTTCCGCTGACGGGGAGGGCTCACCCGCCTCCGTCATCTCCGCAGGAGCCGCAGATCCCGGTAGGGGCGAAGTCCCCGCAGGCGGACCCGCAGCCCGAAGCGGAACCCGGCGCGTCCAGCGCGCCGGGTTCCGCCCTCTCGCCGGTCGGGGGCCGGCGATCACACCCCCGACGGTTCGCCGGTCTTCTGCTCGTGCTCCTCCTCGTGCTCCCTCTCGGGTCCCTTCCCGTCCTTCTGCGGCGCGGACGCCGGGATCGCGTCGTTGTACGGGGCGTCGCTGCGCCCGTAGGCCGGGTGGATCGCCATGTACAGCAGGCCCAGCCCGACCACGACGACCCCGGACAGCAGCACGATGTAGTTGTCGTACCAGGGGGCCTCGGGCGTACGGGGCCAGGCCATGGTGACGATGGCCGTGACGCCGTAGACCAGGGCCGCGATGTTGACGGGCAGGCCCCACTTGCCCAGCTGGTAGGCGCCGCTCGGCCGCCAGCCCTTGAGCCGGGCGCGCAGTGCGGCGAGGACGACCATCTGGAAACCGAGGTAGATGCCGAGCGAGGCAAAGCTGACGATCTTCGTCAGGGCGTCCTCGGAGAACTTCGAGCCCAGGACGACGAGCGCCGGGACCAGACCCGCGAGCATCACCGCGTACGGCGGGACGTGCCGGCTCTGGGAGAACTTCCGCAGCAGACGGCTGCCCACGATCATGTCGTCACGGCCGTAGCTGTAGGCCAGCCGCCCGGCCGCCGCCTGGAGGCTGATCGTGCAGGACAGGAAGGACAGCAGCACGATCACCAGGACGCCCTTGGCCCCCACGGTGCCGAAGGCCTCGTCGAGGACCCTGGAGACGGGGTCGGGGTCGTCGCCGGAGATCACGGCCTTGATGTCCACCACCGACAGAGCCAGGGCCACGGCGACGAACGTGGCCGCCGCGCCGCCGACGTAGATGGTGCGGCGCATGGCCTTGGGGATCATCCGCCCCGGGTCGCGCACCTCCTCGGCCACGTCGCCGCAGGCCTCGAAGCCGTAGTAGTTGTAGATGCCGACCAGGGCCGCGGCGGCGAACGCCCACAGATAATTGGTGCCGCTGCCCGCACCGAAGCTGTCGAACAGGATGCCCAGGTTGTGGTGGCGTTCGGTGAGCAGCAGCCACCCGCCGACCACGAGCGCGCCGAAAAGTTCGGCGGCGAAGCCGATGATGGCGGCCTGCGCGAGCGCCTTGGTGCCCAGGTAGTTGATGAGGGTGGCCAGGGCGAGGATTCCCAGGGAACAGAGGATGACCGTGTCGACCGACGCCTCGAAGCCGAAGAGCGAGGCGATGTACGGTCCCGCGCCGGAGACGACGCTGGCGATGGTCACGAAGAGCGCCATCATGTAGACCCAGCCGGTCAGCCACGCGTAGCGGCGGCCCCACAGACGGCGTGCCCAGGGGTAGACACCGCCCGCGACCGGGAACTGGGCGACGATCTCACTGAAGACCAGCGCGACCAGGAGCTGGCCGATGCCCGCGATGACCAGCGACCAGATCATCGGCGGACCGGCGGTGGCCAGGCCGAACGCGAACATGGTGTAGATCGCGACCACGGGGGACAGATAGGTGAAGCCGAGCGAGAAGTTCGCCCAGGGACCCATGTCCCGCTTGAACTCCGAGGTGTAACCGAGCGACGCGAGCTGTGCCGAGGGATCGGTCTCAGGGCGTCCGGCTCCGGCTGTGGAACTCATTCACGCTCCCGTTGTCTTGTACCGGGCGTACCGGGCGAGGGGGCACCGGTGGGATGGGGGTGGGGGGCGGCTGAAACCACCGGAAGCGGGCATGAAGGGGAGTGGCCCGGCCGGTTTCTCCAGCTGGGCACGAGGGTGGGAGGTACCCAGCCGGTTTTCCGGCGGGCCGGGGCTGTCGTGGCCTAAAATGCTCCGGCGGTGCGCGGAAAGCTACAACCCCATGGGTTATCCCACAAGAGTGGTGCACATAACACGCCGATGACGAGGGACGAGGAGTCTGGGTGACAGCCGACGGCGTTCCGGTGATGCGCACCTCGTTGATCTCCCCCCTGAACGCGGGGGGCCGGGTCGAGGAGGTCGTCGAGCGGATCAGCCGCGCCATCATGCTCGGACTCGTGGTCGACGGCGAGCAGCTGCCGGCCGAGGTGAACTTCGCGCACCAGCTCGGTGTCTCCCCGATGACGCTGCGGGAGGCGCTGGCGATCCTGCGGCAGCAGGGACTGGTGGAGACGCGCCGCGGCCGCAACGGGGGCACCTTCGTGCGGCGGCCGGCCAACCCGCCGCTCGACGCCCTGGAGGAGCGGTTGCGCTCCACGACCGTCTCCGAGCTGCGGGACTTCGCCGACGAGCAGTTCGCCGTCTGCGGTGCGGCCGCCCTGCTGGCCGCCGAGCGGGCCTCCGCGGCCAACGTCAGACGCATGCTCCACCTGGTCGAGCAGCTCGCGGCGGCCAAGGGCGTCGGCGACCGGATCAGGGCGGACAGCCGCTTCCATCTGGAGATCGCCATGGCCTCGCAGTCGGAGCGGCTCACCCAGCTGGAGGTGGCGCTGCAGGCCGAGCTCACCCCGATGCTGTGGCTTCCCCTGGAGGCGGAGACGCCGACGGACGACGTGGTCGCCGAGCACCATGCGATCGCGACGGCCATCGCCGAGGAGGACGGCGAGCGGGCCCGGGCACTCGCCGAGCGCCATGTCCGGCGCAACCTGCGTCGACTGATCGAGTTGCATCTGACGGTGGCGGGTCGATGACAGTGGAGGCGCGGATGTGTCCTGAGGACGCCTTTCGTGGGAACGGGTCACCGGCGGTGGCCAAGGAGCTGGACACTCTGCTCGCAGGGGTGCGGCGCCTGCTCACCGAGGTCTTCGACCGGCTGGAGAAGGTCGCCGATGACGTCATCGGCCGCCGGCGTGCGGCACTCGCGGACCACGGCTCCTTCCGCGTCTCGGACCTCGCCGGCATCAAGCCGACGCTGATCGAGCAGGCGAGCGAGCAGCGGGCCGCCGACGGGTTCGGCTTTCTGGTGGCGGCCGGGGTGCTGCCGGACCGGGACCGGCACATCGAGTGGTGGCAGCGCTCGAGCACGGGCTTCGTCCAGCTGCGCCTCAACCTGGACCCGACCAGCGTCGATGTCTACGAGTACTTCGAGATGGAGTGGTTCGCCGCCGGCCGGGACCACGCCCGCCGCGCGGTCCACGGCCCCTATGTGGACTACTTCGGGGCCGACCGGTACGTCTTCACCTTCGCGCTTCCGGTCATCGACGAGATCTTCCTCGGGGTCGCCGGGGCGGATCTCCAGGTGCGCGGTTTCGAGCCACGCCTGCTCGCCGCCCTGCGCGAGACCACGCACGACGCCGTGCTCGTGGGCCCCGAGCGGCGGGTGATCGCCGCGAACACCTCGCGCTGGCTCGTCGGTTCCCGGCTGCCCGCGACACCCCGGGCGGGGACGGGCGAGTTCGTCGCGGTGGGCGACGTCGGCCTGGACAGCGACTGGGTCCTGGCTCTCGCCACCCGCGAATAGCCCCTTTCTTCTTGTATTTCCTCTCGTAACCGACACCCGACTCCTGTATCCGACTCCTGCCTGACACGCCTCCCGCCCGCACCGGGGCGGGAGGCGTGCGTGCCGGTGTGCCCGCATCCGGCCGGGGAGGGGGCGGCCGTTCCCGTCACCGGTCCGGAAAGCCCCACTGTGCGCCCGTTGTCCGGCCGGGGGCCCGGGGAACTCTTTGTGCGCACCCCCTTGACAGTCAAACTCTAGGTTTAGAGCATTTGGGCCACCCCAACCGCTCCGAGAGTTGGAGAGCGCCACATGACGGGCACCGTCCTCGACGCCGTTCCCTACTTCGACGTCGCCGATCCGAACTTCTCGATCACCTCCGCCGCCGTGCACGAGGCACGTGAACGCAGCTGGTACGCCCGTACCAACTACGGCCTCGCGGTGCTGCGGTACGACGACGTCAACCGCCTTCTCAAACATCCCAGGCTCCGCCAGGGCAGCGTGGCCTGGCCCGCGCACAACGGGGTGACGGAGGGGCCGTTCGCCCGGTGGTGGGACAGCTGGATCCTCAACAAGGAGGGCGAGGAGCACCACCGCCTGCGGCGGCTGATGAACCCGGCGTTCTCCCCCCGGCTGATCGGCAGCCTGGTACCCCGCTTCCAGGCACTGGCCACCGAGCTGATCGACGGCTTCGCCGAGCCGGACCGCTGCGAGTTCGTCTCCGAGTTCGCCGAGCCCTACGCGGCCCGTGTCATCGCCATCCTGCTCGGCATCCCCGAGTCGGAATGGCCGGTCATCGCCCGGGAGTCGGCCACCCTCGGCCTCGCCCTGGGCGTGACCTTCCGTGAGAACCTGCCGAAGATCGAGGCCGCCCTCGCCCGGCTGTACGCCTACGCCGACGAACTGATCGCCGACCGCCGCCGCACCCCGCGGGACGACTTCGTCACCCGTCTGGTGAACGCCAGCCGCGACACCGACAAGCTCAGCGAGCAGGAGCTGCGCGACGGACTGCTGCTGCTGATCTTCGGCGGCTTCGACACCACCCGCAACCAACTCGGCCTGGCCATGCAGACGTTCATCCGTCACCCCGACCAGTGGCGGCTGCTCGCCGAGCGGCCGGAGCTGGGCGGCAAGGCGGTCGAGGAGGTCATGCGGGTCAACCCCACCGTCCGCTGGGTCACCCGCGAGGCGGTCGAGGACTTCACCTACAAAGACCTGGACATCGCGGCCGGCACCACCATCCACCTGTGGAGCGAGTCGGCCGGCACCGACCCGCGGGTGTTCGGCGAACCGTCCTTCGACATCACCGCCGAGCGCAAGCCCCACTTCGGATTCGGCGGCGGCGCCCACCACTGCCTCGGCCACTTCGTCGCCCGCAGCGACATGAGCGAGGCCCTGCCGCTGCTGGCCCGGCGCCTGCGCGACCCGCGCATCCTCGACGGCGCCGAGTGGCTGCCCGACTCCGGCAACACCGGCCCCGTCCGCCTGCCCATCGGGTTCACCCCGGCTTCCTGACCCCGTTTCTCCCCCCACTCCCGTCCGCCGGCTCCGGCTCTGCCGACTCCTTCGGCCTCCGGAGGCACGGTTCCCCGAGCCCCTGCCCCGGAGGCCCGGCAACCCGCCGTCGGCTTCCCGGGACCCGGCTTCCCCTCCGTCCCGGCTCCCCCGTATCCGCTTTCCGGACCTCACCCTTTCCCGGACGTCACCTTCTTCCGGGCGTCACCTTCTCCCGGACCTCACCCTTTTCCGCCTCTTTCCGTCTCCTTCCGCCTCCCGGTCACCGGAGGCCCGCGACCCCGGTTCCGCCCGAGGCAGAACCGTTCCTCCTTGCCCGAAAGGACCCACCATGAAGATCACCGTGGACATGAACCTGTGCCAGGACCACGGCCAGTGCGCGATCGCCGCACCCGAGGTCTTCCGGATGAACGACGAGGGCAAGCTTGTCTACGAGACCGACCCGGACGACGCGCTGCGCACCGAGGTCGAGGAAGCCGCGGACGTGTGCCCGGTCCAGGCCATCTTCATCCAGGACTGACAGGACCGACAGAACTGACAGGACTGACATGAGCGCGCACATCGCTGTGGTCGGTGCCTCCCTCGCGGGCCTCCGCGTGGCCGAGCAGCTCCGCGCGGCCGGTCACACCGGCCCCGTCACCGTCCTCGGTGACGAGCGGTACGGGCCGTACAACCGCCCGCCCCTGTCGAAGGAGCTGCTCTCCGCCCCGGGCGACCCGACACCGGAAGAACTCCACGGCAAGGTGGCCTTCCGCCGGCGTGCGTCCGTGGCCGACGTCGACTTCCGGCTCGGACTGCCGGTCGTCGAGGCGGACCTCGGCCGCGGACGGCTCACCCTGGAGAGCGGGGAGGCCGTCGCCTTCGACGCCCTGGTCGCCGCGACGGGACTGCGTCCGCGCCGCCTCGATATCCCAGGACCCCTGGCCGGACGCCACGCCCTGCGCACCCTGGACGACTGCGTCGCCCTGCGCGGCGCACTGCACCGGGGCAGCCGGGTCGTGGTGATCGGCGCGGGCTTCATCGGCTGCGAGGTCGCCGCGACCGCGCTGCGCCAGGGCTGCCGGGTCACCGTCGTGGAACCCGCGGGCGCCCCGATGGTCCGGGTGCTGGGAGCCGAGCTGGCCCAGGCGGTGCAGCGGCACCACGAGGCCGCCGGGATCACCTTCGTCATCGGCCGCTTCCCCGTGGGATTCACCGGAGGGACCCGGGTCACCGGCGTGGAGCTGGACGACGGCACCACCCTGGACGCCGATGTGGCCGTCGAGGCCGTCGGATCGCTGCCGAACGTCGAATGGCTCGCGGGCAACAGCGGACTCGACCTGAGCGACGGAGTCCTGTGCGACAACCAGCTCCTCGCCACGGGCACGGACCGCCTGGTGGCCGTCGGCGATGTGGCCCGCTTCCCCAACCCGCTCTTCGACGACGTACCACGCAGGGTCGAGCACTGGTCCATCCCGACCGACACCGCGAAGCGGGCCGCCGCCACCCTCACCGCGCTCCTCGGCGGCCACGCACCGGACCCGGCCCCGTTCACCCCCATTCCCTCCTTCTGGAGCGACCAGCTCGACCTGCGCTTCCAGAGCTTCGGATCACCCGGGCTCGCCGACGAGGTACGCCTCGAGGAAGGCGACCCGGACCGGCTCCCGGACGGCGTCCTCGCTCTGTACTACCGGCAGTCGGTGCACGTGGGCACCGTGGCCGTCAACCTTCCCCCTGCCCGTCAACGCGAGCTGCGCGGGGCGTTCGGCGCCCTGGCCGCGTCCTCCTGAACAGCGACATGCGAGGTTCCCCATGACGACCACCCTCTCCAGCTCCGCGACAGCACTCGACCAGCACCGCGAACGCAACACGGACCAGGAGGTCCTCGAGACGCTGCGCAAGCGCATCGCCGACGCCGGAGTCGAGTACCTCTACTACCAGAGCGTCACCGTGACCGGCCGGGTCGTCGGCAAGGTCGTCCCCGCCGAGCAGCTGACGCGCAACGCCGAGAAGGGCGTCCAGATGCACCGCACGGTGATGGCCGACTTCCAGGTCACCCGGGACGGAACCCTCCTCGGCGGAGGCGTGGAGGCCGCCGAGTTCACCGCCGTCCCCGACCTCGACACCTTCGCCGTCCTGCCCTGGGACCCCTCCGTCGGCCGTTTCTTCTGCCGGCTGTACGAGCCCGACCACCGGCCGGAGATCGGCGGCCGGCC
Organism: Streptomyces thermoalcalitolerans; assembly: GCF_039525155.1. Lineage (NCBI taxonomy): Bacteria > Bacillati > Actinomycetota > Actinomycetes > Kitasatosporales > Streptomycetaceae > Streptomyces > Streptomyces thermoalcalitolerans. The sequence continues at coordinate 36,251 of NZ_BAAAHG010000041.1, forward strand.
CCTGGCCACCGACCCGCGCGGCAACCTCCGGCGGCTCCACGCGGCCTTCACCGAGCGCACCGGCCTCGAACTGCGCAGCGGCTGCGAGCCGGAGATGACCTGGACCGGCCCCGGCCTCGAGGTGCACGCCCGCCCCGACTCCAGCCCCGCCTACCGCCTCGACCTGCTGGAACGCAGCCGCCCGATCTACCAGAAGGTGATCAGCTACGCCAGGGCCATGGGCTTCAGCATGATCGAGGGCGACTACGAGGACCCCGGCCAGGTCGAGCTGAACTGGATGTTCGACCACGCCGACCTGACCGCCGACCGGCTGATCACCTACCGGCAGATCTGCCGTCAGGTGGCACGCGAACTCGGCGTCACGGCCAGCTTCATGCCCAAGCCCGCCACCGGGATGATGGGCAACGGCTGCCACCACAACATCAGCCTGTGGCGCGGCGACGAGAACGTGTTCGCCGAACCCGGCCGCCGCGAACTGCACCTGACCGAACTGGGCCGCCACGCACTCGGCGGCATCCTGACCCACGCCGCCGCCTCCATGGCCGTCATGGGCCCGACCGTCAACTCCTACAAGCGGTACTGGGACTCCGGGCAGTTCGCGCCCGCGCAGATCAACTGGGGCATGGACAACAAGACCTGCACCGTGCGCCTGTCGGCGAACGGCCGGCTGGAGGTCAAGCTGCCCGACGCCATGGTCAACCCTTACCTCTCGCACGCCGTCCTCATCGCGGCGATGGCCGACGGGCTGGAGAACCGGATCGACCCGGGTGAGCCGCAGCAGGGCTCGAGCTACGACACGCAGAGCCGCTTCACCAAGCTCCCGCTGAACCTCGGTGAGGCCCTCGAGCTGTTCGTCGCCGACGACGTCATCAGGGACGCGCTCGGCGCGGAGACGGTCGAGCTGTACCACGCCTACAAGTCCGACGAGTGGGCGCGGTTCTGCGGCTACGTCACCGACTGGGAGCACATGATGTACAAGGAGGACACCCCGTGACCGGGCCGCGGACCGACCGGGCGGCCGGCACGGCCGAGCCGCTGCGACTGGCCTGCATCGACTCCGACGCACCACCGCTGTTCCTCCCCGCCGACCCCGTCAAGGGACGGCGGGGCTACGAACCGGCCGTGGGCGAGCTGATCGCCGCCGAACTCGGCCGCCCCCTCGAGTGGGTGTACCTGCCGTGGGCGGAGATGCTGCCCGCCGTGCGGAACCACACGGTGGACGCCGTGCTGTGCGGCCAGGGCATCACCGAGGCCCGGCGGCGGCAAGTGGACTTCACCCGCCCCTACGCGGTCTTCCACGAGTCCGTGCTCGTACGCCGCGGCGACCCGGTGAGGTCCGCCGCCGATCTGCGCGGCCGCAGGGTCGCCGCCATCGCGGGCAGCACCAACATGGCCCTGGCGGAGACGTTCGAGGGCGCGGTGACGGTGCCGTTCGGCGGCGACTGTGACGACGTGTTCGGCGACATGCTGGCGGCACTGAAGTCCGGTGAGGTCGACGCGGTCGTGGACGACGACGTCGTCTTCGTCCCGCTCGGCGAACACCCCGACTTCGACCTCGCCTTCACCGTGCGCACCGGCAACCGGTGGGGCATCGGCGTGGCCAAGGACCGCCCGGACGACCTGAAGGCGATCGACGCGGCCCTCGGCCGGATCATCGCCGACGGCCGGCTCGCGGCGGCGTGGGCCGAGTGGATCCCCACCCTGCCCTACCCCTTCGCGACGGAAGGAGAACGGTGAGCACCCGCCCCGCCATCGCCGTGATCGGACGGCGCTCCCGGAAGGTCGCGGGCCTGCGCTTCGCCGCGACCGTCGCCGCCGAGGCCGTGTGCGACGCGGTGTTCGAGGCCGGCGGTGAACCCCTGGTGCTGCACGGCGGCCCCCGGCAGGCCCTGGACGGCCTGCCGGGGCGGCTCGCCTCCTTCGCGGGAGTGGTCGTCCCCGGCGGATCCGACCTGGACCCGGCCCACTACGGGCAGCGCCCGCACCCGCGCACCGAACCCGACGACCCCGAACAGGACCGGCTCGACCTCGCCGTGCTCCGGGCGGTCGTCGCCCGGCGCATCCCCACCCTGGCCATCTGCCGGGGCATGCAGGCGCTCAACGTGGTCTGCGGCGGAACCCTCGACCAGCACCTGGCCGAGACCTCCGTCACCCACCTGGACGCCCTCCACGAGGTCACCGCCGAACCCGGCTCGCACCTCGCCTCCGTGGTCGGCGTCGCCCCGTTCAAGATCTCCTCGTACCACCATCAGGCCGTCGACCGGGTCGGCCGGGACCTCAGGGTGGTCGCACGGGCGGCCGACGGCTGCGTGGAGGCGCTGGAGCACACCACCGCCGACGTCCTGGCCGTGCAGTGGCACCCCGAGGACCTGGCCGGAACCTCCCCGCAGGACGGTGCGCTCTTCACCGACCTCGTCGAACGCGCCAGGACCCGAAAGGAGCCCGCATGACAGCGACACCGGCCCCCCAGGACCAGGCTCCCCGGGACCGGACCGTCCCCGAGGGAACCGGCCCCCGGGACGAGGCCGCCGCCCGGGCGATCGCCACCCGGACCGACCTGGAGAAGCGCTTCGCCGGGCTCACCCTGCCCACCCGCATCCACCTCGACGGACGCAGCGTCGACGCCCTCGACGGCGCCACCTTCGACCGGATCTCCCCCCGGAACGGAAAGCCGATCGCCAAGGTCAGCGAGGGCGACGAGAAGGACATCGACCGCGCGGTCGCCTCCGCCCGGCGCGCGTTCGAGTCCGGCGTCTGGTCCCGGCGCCACCCGCGCGAGCGGCGCGCGGTGCTCCAGCGCCTCGCCCGTCTGATCGAGGAGCACGCCGAGGAACTGGCGCTGCTGGAGAGCGTCGACATGGGCAAGCCGTACACGGACGCCCTCGCCGTCGACCTGCGGGTGACCGTCCAGTGCCTCGACTTCTACGCCGAGGCCGCGGACAAGATGTACGACGAGGTGGCTCCCACCGCGCACGACACCCTGGCCACCATCACCCGTGAACCGGTCGGGGTGGTGGGCGCCGTGGTGCCGTGGAACTTCCCGCTGATGATGGCGATGTGGAAGGTCGCACCCGCCCTCGCGACCGGCAACGCGGTCGTGCTCAAACCCGCCGAGCAGTCCCCGCTGACCGCGCTGCGCATGGCCCAGCTCGCCACCGAGGCGGGCGTGCCCGACGGCATCCTCAACGTCGTCCCCGGGTTCGGGCCCACCGCGGGCGCCGCCCTCGGCCTCCACCGCGACGTGGACGCCCTCACCTTCACCGGCTCCGGCGAGGTCGGCCGGCTGTTTCTGCGGTACGCGGCCGACTCCAACCTCAAGCAGGTCTCCCTCGAACTCGGCGGCAAGTCCCCCCAGGTGGTGATGGAGGACGCCCCCGACCTGCGGGTGGTCGCCAAGGCCGTCGCGAGCGGCATCTTCTTCAACCAGGGAGAGGTGTGCTCGGCCGGATCACGGCTGCTGGTCCACCGGAGCATCAAGGACGAGCTGCTGGAGCTGGTCCTCGAGGAGAGCCGCCGCACCGTGGTCGGCGACCCGCTCGACCCGCGCACCGACGTCGGCGCCCTGGTGGAGCAGCGGCACCTGGAACGCGTCCTCGGCTACGTGCACGGCGCCGTGGAGGACGGCGCCGAACGGCTGCTCGGCGGCCACCGCGTCCTCGAGGAGACCGGCGGCTACTACGTGGAGCCCACCGTCTTCGACCGCGTCTCCCCGGACATGCGCATCGCCCGCGAGGAGGTCTTCGGGCCGGTGCTGTCCGTGCTCACCTTCGAGGACGCCGACGAGGCGGTCAGGATCGCCAACGGCACCGACTACGGCCTCGCGGCGGCGGTATGGACACGCGACCTGTCCACCGCGCATCGTATGGCCCGCGCCCTACGGGCGGGCACCGTCTGGGTGAACTGCTTCGACGAGAGCGACATCACCGTGCCGTTCGGCGGCTACGCCCAGTCCGGCTTCGGACGGGACAAGTCGCTGCACGCACTGGAGAAGTACACCCAGCTCAAGAGCACATGGATCAAGCTGTGACCGAAGGAGGAGCAGTGGCGCCAGGCGTCACCGTCCACCGGCACGAGGTCGAGCCGGAAGGAGGCGGCACCGGGGGCACCCCGCGGATCGCCGTCCTGGTCTCGCTCAACTTCCCCGACCTGACCGAGCCGGTCGCCGACCTCGTACGCCGCTTCACCGGCACGACGCTGACCACCCTGCGGGACCTCGGCGCCGGCTACGAGCTGTACGACACCTCCGACACCGGCGCACTGCCCGACCCGGCGACGGTAGCCGGCCTCGACGGCCTCCTGCTGCTCGGCGGGGGAGACGTGGACGGCGAGCTGTACGGGCACACTGGCCCCGTGCCCAACTCCTACGGCGTGGACCGCAAGGCCGACGACTACGCCATCGCCGCCATCCGGGCGGCGGAGCGGGCCGGACGGCCGGTGTTCGGCATCTGCCGCGGATCACAGCTGATCAATGTCGCCTTCGGCGGCACCCTCGTCCCCGACCTCGAGGACTACCGGCTCCACCGGGGCGGCCCGGGCGAACCGATGTTCCTCGACGAGCAGGTCACGCTCCTGGAGGGCACCCGGGTCGCGGCGATGGCGGGCGAGCACCGGGTGACCGTGCGCTCGGGCCACCACCAGGCGGTCGACAAACCCGGCGAAGGGCTGGTCGTCGCGGCCCGCGCCGACGACGGGACGGTAGAGGGAGTCGAACACCCGGCGAAGTGGATCGTCGGCGTCCAATGGCACCCGGAGGACCCCGACGGCTCCACCGAGCACCGCACCCGCCTCTTCACGTCCTTCCTCACCGCCTGCCGCCCGAACTGACACCCTCCGCCCCGGAGTACGTCAAACGGCCGCCGGCTGATCTCCTTCGATCCTTCGGCAACGAGAGGAGCGGCCGGCGGCCGTCCTTGTATTCGGCCCTTGTATTCGGGGTCCGGTATCCGGGTACTCACCTCGGCGCTTGGAGAAACGCCTGTATTCAGGCGGGAGCCCGTACACAGCTTCTCGGGGCGTAACCCGACTCGCCTTCTCACACGAGCCCTCGCCCGCCAGGCCTCTGCGTTGAGTATTTCGCGAGGGCGGTTACGGCACAGCGCGCCGAATCCGGTCTGCGAGGGCGCCATGTAGTGGATCTGAGCCCCACTGCGGCAGCTGAAGAGCATGCAGGAAACTCGCGCCTTGCGTGCGCCAGTTGTGAGGGGTTTGGCTTTCTATGCCCTGCGGGCGTCAGTTTCGGTGGAACCCTTCGTCTGGGGAGGGGCCTGCGGCCTGCAGCGACGATGCCTGGTGCGCGGCGTTGTGTGCCAGCGCACCCGAGTGGATATGGTGCACGTCACTTTCGGTATGGATTGCGTGTCTGAGCTGCGTAAACGGGCCGCACGGCAAAGGGCCCTGAAGGAGCTGGCCCCATCCGGCCCTGCACACGACGGACAAGGCGCCGCCGCATCCGCGCCGCGGACAGCCGGCACCCCCGGGTTCAGGTGCCGGAGCGCCCGGACCCGGTGCCGGTGAGCCATTCGGCGAGGACGGCTGCCTGGCTGTGGTCCACGTCCTTGGTGGCGGTCAGCAGCGTGAGCCGGTCATGGGCGGCGAGGTCCCGCAGGTGCTCGGCCGCCTCGCGGTGCTCCGCATCGCGCAGCTCGGCGCGGTAGCGGCGGCGGAACTCGTCGAAACGGGCCGGATCATGGCCGTACCAGCGGCGCAGCTCACTGGACGGGGCGACCTCGCGCAGCCACTCGTCCAGGTGCGCGTCCTCCTTGCGCAGGCCCCGCGGCCAGACCCGGTCGACGAGCACCCGCGTGCCGTCCTGCGGCGAGGCCTCCTCGTAGATCCGGCGGCAGACGATCCGTTGCGTCATGGCGGCGCCCCGCAGGTCAGGCCACAGGGTGCTGATGCCGGTGGGCACCGATCGGGTGCGCGCTCTGCACCGTGACCTCGTCGCGTTCCTGGGTCGGGGTGAGACGGACACCGATGTGGTAGTCCTGCACCAGCATCCAGCCGAGGAAGCCGGCGGCGAGGGTGCAGAGGAGACCGGCCGAGGTCAGTCCCAGACCGAGGGCGACCCCGGTGGTCGGGTCGTTCCAGCGGGTGACGTACGTCCCCATGCTGATGGCGAACAGTCCGAGGGCGATGACATTGAGGCCGGCGTGGGCCAGACCGACGCTCTTGGCGGCCGAGCCGTGCGGAATGCCGAACGTCCAGTCGACGAATCCCGGAAGTGCGGCGAGCAGCGCGCTGCCGACGCCCACGACGTTCAGCGCGATCGCCAGGTTGAGCCAGAACGTGCTCCCCGTGGCCGCGTACACGGCGAAGCCCACGAGGGTTCCCGTGTAGAAGGCGACCGGGAAGCTGATCAGCATCGGGTGGAGAGGGTGACCTGCGACCTTGGCCTTGCTGTACATGAAGCCTCCCAAGTGGTCCCCCGTCCGAACAGGTCGGGCTCTCCTCCCAGCGTCCCTCAGCCGGGGGGATCCGCAACCGCGCTGGGCGCGGGCGGTTGCCATCGGTGTCCGGGCGGTTGCCTTCGGTGTCCGGGTGTCCGGTGAGCACCGGGTGCCCGGCGTTCGGCAGACGGAGGGGAGGTCAGGGTGGAAGGGGACACACAAGGGCTCCGGCCCGCGAGGAGGCTGGATCGGACCGGATCGGGCCGGATCGAGGTGGGTGCGGGCCGGCGCCGGCCGGTGTCCCGGGGCCTGCCCGGGAGCCTCGGTGTCGACGCCGGCCCAGGGGTCAGAGACGGCCGCCGGGGACCACCGTGAACGTCGCCGGACCGATCGGCAGCTTCACCGTGTACTGGCGGAGATAGGTGTCCAGGAACGGTGCGCGATCGCCGGCGGTGGGGATGTCACGGGCCGGGTCGTCCAGGGCCAGCCTGAGCAGTGCACCCCTGACCTTGATCTTTTCTCCGGAGGGCGTGGCACGCCAGGAGCCGGTCTGGATGGAACCGATCTCCACGGCCAGGACGTGCCCGGCCGCCAGGGTCCAGTCGGTCGCCTTGAGGTCGACGGACATCCGGCCCCGGCGCAGCAGGGAGACCTGCTCGTCGAACATGACGGCGGTGCCGTCCGGGGCGACGTCGTACAGCTTGAGCATGATGTTGCCCTCTCCCTTGGCGGTCAGGGAGATGTTCGGGGTGCCGGTGATGCGCACGGCCCGCTTGAGCGGCGTGGACCACACGAAGAAGCTCGACGTGACCTTCCCGGACTTCTGGAGCTTCGCCAGTTCCTCGGGCAGGGCCTTCGGCGCGGCCGGGTCGAGGGCGGGCGCGTTCTCCATGTCCCACTCCCCGGACGGCTGCGGTACGGTCGCCGGCGGTGCCGGCTCGCCGGACGCGGTCAGGGCCGCGCGGCCGGAGGCGCCTCCGTCGTCCACGTACGAGCCGCCGCCGAGCGAGCGGATGACGTGTCTCCTCACGACCGGCCAGGTGGGCTGGGCACGCCAGGAGCCGGTGGAGTCCTGCACGGCGTAGGCCGGGTAGCGGACCTTCGGTTTGATGCCCTTGAGGTACTGGTCGTAGAAGGAGAGGACCTCGTCGTACCAGCCCTCGCGTCCCATGGCCAGGCGCCCGTCGCTGGTGCGGTCGCCGCCGCGCACATGGTCCCACTGGCCGAGCCACCCGCGTTCGGGGCCCACGTGGTTGTCGAGGTACTCCTGCATCTCCTCGGGTTTGGTGTTGTTCTCGATGAAGCCCTGGGTGACGAACAGGGGAGTGCGGCTGTTCCTGGCCAGCCTCGCCAGGTCACGATCACGCCAGTGCTTGTCCCACTGGTCGGCGATCCGGTACCCGGCCGCGTTCTGCGTCAGGCATTCCGGATGGGTCTCCTCCCAGCGGGCGTTGGCCCGGTAGCGCGGGTCGTCGTCCGGCATCGGGGGCATCGTGGCGATGGAGTTGTAGGCGTTGGCGGTGCCGGTGACATTCGGGCGGGGCACGCCGTTGGAGTAAATGTACTGGTACATGTCCCACACCGGCTCCTGGGCGACGACGGCCTTGAGCGCCTTCTGGCCCAGGTTGTTGCCGATCAGACCCGTGACGGCGTCGTAGGACTTGCCGTACATGCCGACCGCGCCGGTGCTCCACGGCTGTTTCGCGGCCCAGGCGATCGCGGCCTTGACGTCGGCCTGCTCGCCGGGGCCGGCCCAGTCGAGACAGCCGGTGGAGCCGCCGAAGCCGCGCAGGTCCACCATGACGAAGGCGTAGCCGCGGGCGAACAGGTCGGTGCCCTCGATGAAGTCCTGGAAACGGGACGAGGGGCCGGTGTGCGCCCAGCCCTCGGGGCCGGTCTGCCCGGCGTGGGCGAAGTAGGGGCCGATCGACAGGATGACGGGTATCTTCCGGCCCTTCGGCAGCTTCTCGGGCAGCAGGACGTCGGCGTGCAACTCGGTGCCGGAGCCGTCCGAGGACGGGAAGTAGTGCTGGGTCCAGACCGCTCCCTTGGGGACACGGTCGTTCTCCTCGTGCGTGACGGGGCGGGTCGCGGTGGCGACCGCCCCCGTCCGGGCCTGCGCCGGGGCGGCGAGTTCGGACGCTCCGTCGGGCGCCGCGGTGGCGGGGCCGGCGAGCGCAGCGGTCAGGGCGAGGGTGGTGACGACTGCCGAGGCGGTCCAGGCCGTCGCGCGACGTCTGTTCACATGCTCCTCCCGGAATGGTGGGGACGGGACGGTGCAAGTGGTGCGGTCGAGCAGCGGCTCCTGACGCGTTGTCAAGAGGGCGGCTGTGAAAGGCCGCATCCCGGACGGGCGGAAGCAGATCCCGCCGGACGCGCCGGAGCTGATGGTGAGGGAGCCTAGGAATACGTGGTGAAACGCGTCAACAGTGCCTTGAGTGCGGCATGTTGCCTCGGTTTGTGCGGTGCCCTCGTCGGATCGGCGGCCGGCGGCCCGATGCCGGACGCGGGGATGGTGCCGCACCGCCGGCTCCCCGACACTGGTGCGGACATGGGCGATGGGGGGTGCGGGCATGGCGACGCCCAGGGAACCGGCGCGGCCGGATGGTGTCTGGTCCTCGCCCTCCCCGGCCTTCTCGACCGCCGACGGCTCGAGCGCCCGCCGGCCTCCTCGGAACCGGTCCCGTCGTCCCGGCGGCGCGGCCGGCGCCTCTGGCGGCATCTCGCCGTCGCCGCACTGCCGTTGTACGTCCTGCACCAGCCGGTCGTGGTCGCCGTCGCCTACGCCGTGATCGGCTGGTCGGCACCGGTCCCGGTCAAGTACGCCGCGCTTGTCGCGATCTCCTTCGTGCTCACCTTCGCCCTGTACGAGCTGCTGGTCCGCCGCATCCGGGCGACTCGTTTCCTGTTCGGGATGCGCTCCTGAGAAAGGTCATCCGCGCGGGAGGCCGGCAGTGAGGACCCGGCAGTGGAGACCCGGAAGTGAGGATCCGACAGTGAAGCCCGGTGAGGCCCACCGGCACGGCGGCCCTCCGCGAGTCCGGCCCGACCCGGAGGGAAGACCCCAAACCTTCCAGGGGGTGCGGAAAACGGGCCGGAAGAGCACTTCACCGTCGGTTCCGCAACCCCGCGTTTTCGGCCTTTTCCGATGTGTCCGTCAGGACCGGCCTCCTCCCTAGCCTCGACCGCCTTATGCTTCTACTTGTTTGTAGAAGACCCGGTGAACCGGGCCTCACACTTGTGGAGTTGACTCGCATGGCCTCGATCGACCTGGACAAGGTGCTGGACAAGGCGTGGGCGGACAAGAGCCTGCCCGAGATACTGGCCGCCCCGGTGGCCGCGCTGAAGGGGGTGTCCGACCGCGACGGCGAACTGCTGCAGGAGGCGTTCGGGGTCAAGACCGTGGCGGATCTGGCCGAGTTGAAGTACGTCCGCTGGGCCCAGGCCCTGGCCGCTCTCAACGCGGCCAAGTAACCGGCCCGCGAACCGTCGTGGTGCCGCGCGTCTCGGGGGCGGGCGGCACCGCCCTCATGGAACACATGCACGTTTAAGGAGTGGACGCCACCATGGTGTTCAAACGACTGCTCGGCTCGCTCGGCGTGGGCGGCCCCACCGTCGACACGGTCCTCGACCCGGGTCCGGCCCGGCCCGGCGGCGCGCTCACCGGTCAGGTCCATCTCAAGGGGGGCAACGCCGACTTCCAGATCGAGCACATCACCCTGGAGCTGGTGGCCCGGGTCGAGGCCGAGCACGAGGGGGGCGAGAGCGAAGGCACCGTCGCCTTCGAGCGGTTCACCGTCGGCGGCGGCTTCCGGCTCGCCGAGGGCGAGCAGCGCAGCGTGCCGTTCAGTGTGACGCTGCCGTGGGAGACGCCGATCACCGAGCTGCACGGACAGCCGCTGGGCATCGTGCTCGGCGTGCGCACCGAGCTGGCGGTGGCGGGCGCCAGGGACAAGGGCGACCTCGACCCGCTGGCCGTCGCCCCCCTGCCCGTCCAGGAGGCGATCCTCGAAGCGTTCGGCGGGCTCGGCTTCGGCTTCAAGTCGGCCGACCTGGAGTACGGGCGCATCGGCGGCACCGGACAGCAGCTGCCCTTCTACCAGGAGATCGAGCTCACCCCGCCCCCGCAGTACGCGCACCAGGTGAACGAGGTCGAGGTGACCTTCCTGGCCCACCCGGGCGGCATGGACGTCGTCCTGGAGGCCGACAAGCGCGGGGGTCTCTTCTCCGGAGGCCACGACGTCCTCACCCGCTTCACCGTCGGCCACCACGACTCCCGTGACTGGAACACGGAAGTCGACGGCTGGATGCGTCAGTTGATCGAGCACCGGGCGTCGTACGGCTCCCACGGCGCGTACGGCCACGGCGCCCCGTACGCCGGGCACGGGTACGGGGACCACCACCCCCACGGCGGCTCCCACCGCTCCGGCCCCGGCATGGGCACTGCCATCGCCGCGGGTGCCGCCGGGCTCGCGGTCGGTGTCGCCGGCGGCCTGGTCGCGGCCGAGGTCGTCGACGAGATCGGGGACTTCTTCGAAGGCGACGAGGAGGACGAGGGCTGACATCCGGCTCCGGGAGCCGGCGAGGAACGCACCAGCGGGGAGCGGACGGACGTACGCTCCGCTCCCCGCGGACAGCTTCCCCTTGATTCTTTTTGATTCCCTGATTCTCTTTCGCTGTTCTCCTGTGCCGGAAGAAGCACCGCTGTCCGGAGCCGCCCGGTCCGGGCATCCTTCCGGCACGTACGGAGTTCCCATGGCCCTGTGGGACCGCGTCAAGGAGTCCGCATCGACGATACGGACTCAGCTCATGGCGAGGAAGAACGCCCCGAAGAGCGGGGCCTTCCGGGACGCGGGCATGGCGATGCGCCCGCTGGTGGCCACCGCCGACGGCATCGTCGATCCCTCAAAGCGGCAGCGCGTCACCCGGCTGCGCCGGAGCCGCCAGTAGGACGGGTTCACTGATGCGAGCGCTGCTGTGCCTGTGCTTCGGCGGCGTCGAGTGCGGGTGCGAGTGCGGCGAGTGCGGAGCGGAGCAGATCGGGCAGCGAGCCGGACGGCACGACAAGCCCGTCGGCTGTGGGGGGCGCGGCCGGAGATTGGATCCACTGGTGGAGCGCGACCCGAACCGCGGCAGCCACGCTCGCCGCGAGCGCGCGGGCGGTGAGCGTACCGGTGCCGCCGAGGCGCTGGTCGATCGCGGCGGCGAGGGGGTGTTCGATCGCCGCGGTGGCGTCCAGGAACGCGTCGCACAGCGCGGGGTTGGCAGTGATCAGCAGCAGTTTGTCATGATCATGCGGTTCGGTGTACTGCTCCAGGATCGCTTCGGTCAGGGCGTCGGCGAGGCGGACATGGGCGGGCCTGGCTGCGACCGCCGCGGCGACCCGTGACTCCCGCTCGGCGGTGATGGCGGCGACGATCGCCTGTTCACGGCTGGAGAAGTAGTTGTTGTAGGTCCTCGGTGAGACCCCGGCGGCCTCTGCGATGTCGTCGACACGGACGTTGTCGGGTCCGCGTTCGAGGGCCAGCCGCAGTGCCGCCTCGCGCAGTGCCGCTCGGGTGGCCTGCTTCTTCTGTTCGCGCAGCCCGGTCCGCCTTGTCGTCACCCTCGCAGTATCCCAGCTGGGGTGCGCACACGCAAAATTGCGTGCACGAAAACTTGCGTGCACGCAATGTTTGTTTCTACGCTCGAGCCCTCCGACAGAAGGGCCAGACACATGCGTGCCAAAGGCATCTGCTACGACACCGGCTTCATCCGCAACGGCGACAACTCCCGGAAGCGCTTCGACCCCGACCTGGTCAGGAAAGAGCTGACCATCATCCGCGACGATCTCCACTGCAACGCCGTCCACATCACCGGCGGCGACCCGGAGCGCTTGGAGCTCGCCGCCCGCTGTGCCGCCGAGCTCGGACTGGAGATCTGGTTCTCGCCCTACCCGCTGGAGCTGACGGCCGATGAGATCCTCGCCCTGGTCGCCGACTGCGCGGAGCGGGCCGAGCGATTCCGGGCGCAGGGGGCCGAGGTCGTGTTCGTCACAGGCGTGGAGCTGAGCGTCATGAACCGGGGGTTCCTCGAAGGCGACAGCATCGACGAGCGACTCGGCTGGCTGCTGGGCGACCCGGCCCGCCGGCCCGAGAGAATCGCCGCGACCAGTGCTCGTGTCAACGCTTTCCTCCGCGAAGCCGTGGCGGTGGTCCGCGAGCGCTTCCACGGCAAGGTCACCTACGCCGCCATACAGTTCGAGGGCGCCGACTGGGACTTGTTCGACTTCAGGACCTTCGAACTCATCCGGTCCGCGGAGGTGGCCGACCGATTCCGGGACGGCGTGCGCAGCCTCGTCGCACAGCCCAAACCGGTCGCCATCACCGGCTTCGGCACCGCCACCTGGCGCGGCGCGGGTGACATCGCGCCCCGCAGCATGGACATCATCGAAACCGACGCGGTCACCGGCGCGCCGCTCCGGCTGACCGGGGAATACGAGCGTGACGAGGCGGGTCAGGCGGCATATCTGAGCGAGCTGCTGGAGATCTTCGACAGCGAGGGTGTCGACAGCGCCTTCGTGTTCCTCTTCGCGCTCTACAACCTGCCCCACCGCCCCGGCGGAGATCCCCGCGACGACCTCGACCTCGCCAGCCTCGGCATCGTCAAGGTGCTCGAAGACCGCCACGGCGACACGTACCCCGGCCTGCCCTGGGAGCCCAAGGCCGCCTTCGCCGCGATCGCCGATCACTACCGCGGCTGACTGCCTCACGTCGTCAGGGCTCGCGCCTGATGGTCGCGACACCCGCTCGCGGCCCGGCCGCGCGGCGCGGTGAAGCCGACGTCCGGGCGCAGGCCGGCGGCCGGTTCGTCGCCGAGCTCATGGGCGGAGTATGCGCCGAAGCGGCGGGTGTGCCCGGTCGGGTACGGCGAGATGTGCGTCAGGTCCTCGGGGCCGATGACGTGACGACCCTCCTTTGGGAGACCGGCTCGCCGTACCCACCGGAAGTCCCACCGCCGCCGGCGCCCGCACGGCCGTGACTCCTCCGCCCCGCGGGTCGCATGAGCCGCTTCCCGTGGGCCGCATGAGCCGCTTCCGGGCCCGCCTCGGCGAGGCGGGCCCACCGGGGCCCGGGGCGAACCCACCGGATCGAGGACCGGGTCGAAAGAACCGGGTCAAAGAGGGGTGGCGGCGTGCAGGATGAGGACCAGCGTCACGGCGGAGTTCGCGGACGACATCGCCGACACGGCGGTTCCCGCGGCAGCCCCCCACGCCGCCAGCCCCACCGAGGTGAACAGCGAGGGCCAGGAGCGCGCCGCCGGAGCGGGGGCGAGCAGGGCCGCCACCCTGCGCGGCACCGGTCCCGCCGAGGCGAAGCCCGCCAGTGTGCCCGCCGGGGTGCCCCGGGACACCAGGGCCGCCTTCCCGATCGCGCGCGCCACGGTCCGGCGGTTGCCGACCACTCGGGCCGCCTCCTCGTCCGCCCACCGCTCCGTCGTGTACGACACCGCCGTCCGCAGCGGCCGCAGGAAGGGATTGGCCCGCGCGGCCAGCTGGACCGTGAGGAGGAAGCGGTGGTGGCGGGCGGCGAGGTGGGCCCGCTCATGGGCGAACAGCGCCCGGCGCTCGGCCGGTTCCAGACAGTCCAGCAGGCCCCTGGTCACCACCACGCGATCCCGCCGGCCGCCCGGTAACGCGTACCCGTAGGGAACGTCGTCCGGAAGGACGGCCACCTCCGTGTCCCGCAGCCCGGCCAGCGCACGGTGGGCACGACGGCGCACCCGGCCGTGCCGCCACAGCGTCCGGCCGCATGCCACCAGCACCGCGAAGAGAGCGGGAATCGCCGCCTTGCCGGCGATCTCGTCGTACGGCACCGCCTCGCGCACCTGGGGGTCCGACCAGCCGTCGGGCAGCGGGTTGCCGGGCAGCTGGGCGGTGCCGACCACCATCAACAGGCCCAGGCACACCGTGCTGCACGTCGCCATCACCGCGGCCATCCCGGTCAGCAGCCTGGTCGCGGTCCACGGATGCAGGTGCTGCTCGGCGAGGCGCGCGATCGGCCATGCCGTCAGGGGCAGCACCAGCGGCAGAAAGACGAACATCCCCATGATGTCTCAGTCTTTCCCTTCCTCCCTGGACTGCCCCAGCAATTCCCGCAGCAGGCGTTCGTCGTCCGGCTCGAGAGCGGTGACGAAACTGGCCAGCACCGCCTCCCGGTCGCTCTCGGCGTCCAGCAGTCTGCGCATCTTCCGGGCGGCCAGACCCGCCTGGTCCGACGCGGGCGTCCAGGCGAAGGACCGGCCGGCCCGCTCCCGGGTGACCACGCCCTTGGCCAGCAGCCGGGTCAGGATGGTGACGACGGTCGTATAGGCGAGGTCTCCGCCCAGGCGTTCCTGCACCCAGCCGGCCGTCGCCGGGCCGTCCGCCTCCCGCAGCGCGGACAGGACCAGTGCCTCCAGCTCGCCCCGCCCCCGCCTGCGGGAACGCTGCCGCTGCTCCGCCACGCCCTGTCTCCCCTCCGCTGCCGTCCGTTTTCCGAGCGGACATCGTATAGACGTCGCACGGACGTCCTCAGGACTCCCACGCCCTTCCCCGCGTCTCGCCGGCCCACACCACTTTTCCGCCACTTTCTCTACAAGGTTGTAGAACTGAACTGCCCGGGGTATGTCCGCAGAGCGCGGAAGAACCACGGAAAGGAGCGCTGGGGAGATGGGTGTCATCGCATGGCTGGTGCTGGGGCTTCTCGCCGGAGCGATCGCCAAGGCCGTCCTGCCCGGACGTGACCCGGGCGGCTGCATCGGCACGACGTTCATCGGCATCGCCGGCGCCTTCGTGGGCGGCTGGCTGTCGGCGACGTTCCTCGACCGGCCGGTGCAGCGGGAGTTCTTCGACCTCGCGACCTGGGTCTCGGCCGTCGTGGGCGCCCTCGTGCTGCTGGTCGCCTACCGCCTGCTGTTCGGCAACTCCCGGGACTGACCCAGGACTTCCGAAGCGACGGCCCGGGGCCCGCGGCACGACCGCGCCGCTCCGCCGGCTCCTCCGCCCTCCCTCTTCTCCCTGGTGTGTGTTCTCCCCGGTGTGCCTCCATGGTGTGCGGGTCTTCACGGCCCTTGCCCCGGATCCCCGGTGGCTTGTCCCGGGCCCGGCGGCGGTGCCGGCTCAGGGGACGCGCTGTGCGGGGCGGGTGACGGCGTGGAGGACGTGCTCCAGGGGACCGCGCCGGAAGCGGCGGGTCCAGGCGGTCGCGAGAAGCAGGGCGGCCGCGACGAAGGCGAGAAGCACCGGCAGCGCGGACATGCCCTCCTCCTCGATCACGGTCATGTGCAGGACGTCGGCGATGAACCACAGGGCGACGATGTGCAGGACATAGGCGGTCAGCGCCGTCATGCCGACCGCGGACACCGGTTCGGCCAGACGCGTGAGGCGTGGCATCGTGCCGGCGACGGCCAGGCAGACGGCCAGCACGACGAGGGCGACGCCCGCGTTGCCGAGGACGGAGAAGGTCGTCTGGCTGTGCGGTGCGGCCACCAGCAGCCAGGCCGCCGGTGTGTGCTCCATGGGTTCACCGGCGGTGTCGGACCACCACGCGGACGACACCGACGCGCTGCCCGTGGCGTGCGCGACGGCGGAAAGAGCGTGGGGCACCAGGTGCAGCGCCAGCCAGGAGCCGCCGTAGCCGAGCAGGGCGAGGGCGCCGCCCGTGAGGGCCAGCCGGGAACGGACGCCGGCGCCGGTGAGGTCGAGCCTGGCCACTGCCATGCCCGTGAGCAGGAACGGCATCCAGGTGAGGGCCGGATACTGCCCGGTGAACAGGAGCTCCACCATCCCGTCGGTACCGGTGATCCGGGCCAGCGGGTCCTTGGCGACGACGGCGTCCGCCCAGTTCCCTTCCTCCACCGACCTCCGCAGCACATGGAGGACCTGGGGAAGGACGAGGGCCTGTACGGCGGCGAGGAGGGCCAGCGTCCCGGCCCGCAGCCGGTGCAGGGGAAGGGACACGAGGAAGAGCAGTCCGTAGAAGCTCAGGATGACGTGGACTCCGGCGTCCAGAGCGGTCAGAGCGTAGCCGAGCACCATCAGGACGACGGCGCGGATCACGATTCTGGCCACGGCCTGACGGCCGGCGCGTCCCGTCCTCGGGTGCGGCCGTCCCGTGATGAGGACCAGGGAGAAGCCGGCGAGCACCGCGAAGAGGGCGGAGGAGCGGCCTCGGGCCATCTCCATCAGGAATCCCACCGGTCCGCCGACCGTCGCATCGGGGCCGACATGGGCCGCGTACATACCGAGGACGGCGAGTCCGCGGGCCAGGTCGACACCGACCAGCCGCCCCGCCGACGGCGTGCCGGTGGAGGCGGAGGAACGAGCTGCCTCACGTCCGTCCCGGACTGTGGGGGACACCCTGGTCGGCACAGCCGGCGATACGTTCTGCGTCATGCCCTCGTTCTGCCGCGCATCCGGCGCCGTCATCCCGGTGTTCCGCCGAAATGCACCCCACCGAGCGACCGGAGCGATCCGGCCGACGGGCCGGGAACGCAACGTGGGCCGACTGGCGGGCAACGCCTCCGGTCCGCGCTGCGTTTGCCGCTCGGGCAGGTCACCGGCGATGTGTGCGGCGGGCCCGCGAAGAAGGCGGCGACTGCTCCGGCCGCCAGGTCACCGGGGTGAGCCGCCGGGCCACCGGGTTGAGACGTTCTCCCCGCCTTCTCCGCGTCCCGCGGACCGTGTCACTACCCTGATCAGCCGTCACATGAGGTTCAGGGGGGACACACATGCTGAGACTTCGTCGGACTGTGGCCTGGTCCATCGACTTCGCCCTGGTGCTCCTGCTGGCCTGGGGGCTCGCGGGGTTCACCTTCCAGCGGATCTCCGCGCTCGTCACCGACGTGCCCGACCTCGCCGTCCGCGGTGGTCTCGAACTGCTGGCCTCGCGCGGTGACGTGATCGACGCCTCCGGGGACCTGGGCCTGTCGCTGTGGAACAGGTCGGTGCTCTACGTCCAGCAGGCCTTCGGTCTGCTGATCGTGGCGACCTTCCTCTACCAGTGGGCGTGCCTCGCCCTGCTCGGCCGGACCCTCGGCAAGGGGCTGACCGGGCTGCGGATCACCCCGCGCCGTCCGCGCCGGGCGGCGCTCAGGGCGGCAGTGACCACGGCGGCGGACGTCGCCGTCTACGCCGTCGCCTGCATCCTGCTGGTCGAGGGGCAGATCATGCTGTCGGTGCTGGCCTGGATGGCCGCGGTGGCGCTGTTCCTGGGCAACGCGCTGCCCGTGCTCCTTCCCGGCCACCGCTCCCTCGCCGACCGGGTGGCGGGCACGACAGTGACCGGTGTCGAGTGGGGCAGGCTCGGTGAAGGACTTCGTTCCGGTCGGTTCCGCCTGCCGCCGTCCAGGCCCACGGAGTGGTGACCGGGTCGGCCGCCGCGGGGTCCGCGGCCGACCGGAGACACCGGAAACGAAGAACGGGGCCGGCCCTCACCGGGGCCGGCCCTTCGCCTGTCCGCGTGCCGCGGGGTGCGTCGGTCTGTGACCGCAGGACGGAAGCGGTGGTCGTGCGGAACGCCATGACACCGCCGCCGGACCCTTGACTTCGCGGCACCGCGCGATCACGACCGGGTGTCTTTGTGCCCCCTGGCCTCCACGGCGTCGCGCCGTCCGAGGTTCTCCGCCTGGTCCACCTCCGCGACATCCGGGTGGTGGAGGTCGAAGGCGGGGGACTCGGAGCGGATGTGCGGCAGGGTGACGAAGTTGTGCCGCGGCGGCGGACAGGAGGTCGCCCACTCCAGGGCACGGCCGTAGCCCCAGGGGTCGTCGACCGTGACCTTCTTGCCGGTCTTGGCGGTCTTCCACACGTTGTACAGGAACGGCAGGGTCGACAGGCCCAGCAGGAAGGCGCCGATGGAGGAGACGGTGTTCAAGGCGGTGAAGCCGTCCGCGGCCAGATAGTCGGCGTAGCGGCGGGGCATGCCCTCGGCGCCGAGCCAGTGCTGGACCAGGAAGGTGGTGTGGAAGCCGACGAACAGCGTCCAGAAGTGGACCTTCTCCAGGCGGTCGTCGAGCATCCTGCCGGTCATCTTCGGCCACCAGAAGCTGAAGCCGCCGAACATCGCGAAGACGATGGTGCCGAACAGCACGTAGTGGAAGTGGGCGACGACGAAGTAGCTGTCGTGCACGTGCCAGTCCAGTGGGGGCGAGCCGAGGACGACACCGGTCAGCCCGCCGAAGAGGAAGGTGACCAGGAAGCCGATCGCCCACAGCATCGGAGCCTCGAAGGACAGCGAGCCCTTCCACATGGTGCCGATCCAGTTGAAGAACTTCACCCCGGTGGGGATGGCGATGAGGAACGTCATGAAGGAGAAGAACGGCAGCAGCACGGCACCGGTGGTGAACATGTGGTGCGCCCACACCGTCACCGACAGGCCCGTGATGGTGATGGTGGCGCCGACCAGCCCCATGTAGCCGAAGATCGGCTTGCGGGAGAACACGGGGATGATCTCGGTGACCACGCCGAAGAACGGCAGGGCCAGGATGTAGACCTCAGGGTGGCCGAAGAACCAGAACAGGTGCTGCCACAGGATCGGCCCGCCGTTCTGGGCGTTGAAGATGTGGGAGCCGAAATGACGGTCCGACTCCAGCGCGAGCAGGGCGGCTGCCAGCACGGGGAAGGCCACCAGCACCAGCACCGAGGTCAGCAGCACGTTCCAGGTGAAGATCGGCATCCGGAACATGGTCATGCCCGGGGCGCGCATGCAGATGATCGTGGTGATGAAGTTGACCGCGCCGAGGATGGTGCCGAACCCGGTCAGCGCCAGGCCCATGATCCACAGGTCACCGCCGAGATACGGGGTGTGCTCCTTGCCGCTGAGCGGGGTGTAAGCGGTCCAGCCGAAGTCGGCGGCGCCCTGAGGGGTGAGGAAGCTGGCGAGCACGATCAGGGAGCCGAGCGCGAACAGCCAGTACGACAGCATGTTCAGCCGTGGGAACGCCACGTCGGGCGAGCCGATCTGCAAAGGCATGACCGCGTTGGCGAAACCGGCGAACGTCGGCGTTGCGAACAGCAGCAGCATGATGGTGCCGTGCATGGTGAACGCCTGGTTGTACTGCTCGGCGGACAGGAACTGCAGACCCGGGCGGGCCAGCTCCACCCGGATCGCCATCGCCAGCACCCCGCCGATCAGGAAGTAGACGAACGAGGTGATCAGGTACAGATGCCCGATCTTCTTGTGGTCGGTGGTGGTCAGCCAAGAGACGATCACCTGCCCCTTGGTGCGGCGTTCCACCGCCGGTACGGGAGAGACCGGCTCAGTTGCCTGTGTCGCCATCAGAGTCCTTAATCAATGACCGAAACACGGCGGTTCCAGCAGCACGGACGGGCACGCGTCTCGCTCTTGTTCCCGGGCAGCGCGCAACCAGTTGTGAGGAACCTATTCCTGTCTGTTTCGGCATCACCGCGTGCGGGCGGGGAGGATGCGGCCGAACGGCCGATCTTTCCATCCGTTCGAGTGCATTGCCGGATCACATGAGACGAAGCCGCGGGTGCCGGTGCCGCACAGCGGACTCATGGCATGCGCACGCGGGAAGTGCCGACGGTCGCTCACCGTCCGTACAAGGGTGCGGGGCCGGTCGTGGGACGGCCGATACGCTCCCGTGCCACGGCCGACTACGCCATACGGTGCCGCTCCGGCTCCAGAAACACGGCTGACACCCCCGACTCTGGAATAGTCGTGGGCACTTCGTGCCACGCGGCGCGTGGTGCCGAACGATCCGGGAACCACGACCCCGGAAGGACGACAGCGCACACCGGTACCGGGCCGGCACCGCTTCGCCTCCTCGCCGGGATCCACAAGATCAACTAGCCGTGAACGCTCCCGTGCACATCCTGGAAGTATCGACGCAGGAATCCGATAGCGGGGTAATCCGTGAAAAAGCTGTCCGCGCGACGACGCCATCCCCTGGCGGCGGTCGTCGTCCTGCTCCTCGCGCTGGCGGGCACCGGGGGGCTGTACACCGCGTTCGCGCCCGCGAGCAAGGCGAAGGCCGAGAGCACCGCCCAGTCCCTCGCCATCGAAGAGGGCGAGAGGCTCTATCAGGTCGGCTGCGCCAGCTGCCACGGCACCAGTGGTGAGGGCACCGCCGACGGTCCCAGCCTGGCGGGCGTGGGCGCCGCGGCGGTCGACTTCCAGGTGGGCACCGGCCGTATGCCGGCCCAGCAGCCGGGCCCGCAGATCCCGCAGAAGAGGAAGATCTACACCCAGGCCGAGATCGACCAGATGGCCGCGTACGTCGCCTCGTTCGGCCCCGGCCCGGCCATTCCGGCGAAGAACCAGTACAACCCCGAGGGCGCCGACGCGGCCAAGGGCGGTGAGCTGTTCCGCAACAACTGCGCCCAGTGCCACAACTTCACCGGCAAGGGCGGTGCGCTGACATACGGAAAGTACGCCCCGACTCTCAAGGGTGTGAGCAACAGGCACATCTACGAGGCCATGCTGACCGGCCCGCAGAACATGCCCGCCTTCCCCGACAGTGTGCTGACGGAGCAGAACAAGAGAGACATCATCGCGTACCTCAACGAGGTCAACGGCCCTGAGACCGTCAACCGCGGAGGATTCGGACTGGGAGGTCTCGGACCGGTTTCCGAAGGGCTGTTCGGCTGGGTCTTCGGGCTCGGTGGACTCGTCGTGGTCGCCGTCTGGGTGGCCGCTCGGACCGCAAAGGCCAAGAGGTCATGAGCAGTCACGACATTCCAGAACAGAACCTGCCTGCCGGGCAGGCTGCCGTTGAGCGCGGGCGCGGTGCGGTCTCGGTCGCGGACGAGCGGAATCCGTTCGCCG
>NZ_BAAAHG010000042.1:0-56576 GCF_039525155.1 Streptomyces thermoalcalitolerans
CCGGGCGGCGGCGGGGTCCGCCGGCTCGCCGGCCTCCGCGGGCGCGTCCGCGGTCCGGCCGGCGGGGGTGGCCGCCCCGGTCTCGGCGGTCTCGGCGCGCTCGGAGGGCTCGGAGGACTTGGCGGTCTCGGAGGTCTCGAAGGTCTCGAAGGTCTCGGAGGACTCGGTGGTCTTCTCGGTGCGCTCGGTGGTCTCGGCGGCGGGTGTGCCGGTGTCCGCCGGCGCGTCGGGCGTGGACGGGGCCTCGGAGCGGGAGGTGCCGGTGCCGGCCGGTGCGTCGGCCTCCGGGGACGCCTCCGTGGCCCGGTCGGCGGGGGTGGCCGAGGCCGCGGCGGTCCCGGGCCCGGTGGTCCGGGCCGCGCCGGTGCCGTCCGCCGTCCTGGCGGGGGCGTCCTCGTCCCGGGACGCGGCCGCCCGCGCTTCGTCCGTGGCGGGGGTGTCCCCTGTGCGGCCGGCCGGGGCGGGGGCGGTCCTGGGCTTGTCCTTGTGCGGTGCCGGTCCGCCCCTCCGCGGGGACGGGATGCCGTGCCCGGTTGCCCCTGTCGTGCCCGATGACTGATGTGTGCTCGTGTGCTGAGGCACCCGGGGTCCTTCCCTGCGCGGATGTGGCTGAGGAGGCGGGCCACGCGGGGAGGCAGGACCCGCCTCACTGTCGTACGACGTGATCGGCGCCCCTGTTCACGCCCGGAGGCAAACACAGCAGAAACACAGGAGAAGAGGGGGCCTTTTGCCTCCGGAAGGCGTGGATCATCCCTTTTCGTCCGTGGCGTGACGCCGCCTTCTCCGGCTCCGCCGGCTCCTGGGTCCGGCGGAGCGAGGGCGTCCGCATGGTGGAATCCCTCCGGCTGTGGCAGCGTGATTCTCGCCACCCTTGATAAGGGTTGCGCTCAGATGAGCGGATCATGAGCGGCTGCACTTCTCCAAAGAGTGGCACTCAGTGCCAGCAGATGATCGTTCATCGGCCGAAATCAAACGCGCCGAGATCCGCTCATCTGAGCGAGTGAACGGATCTGCTGATGCGGATTCGTTCAAGAAGTGAAAACATCAAACCCTGACGCCTTGCCAAGCCTTGACTTTCGATCCGCTGGCGGACGACTGGTTACAAGCACATGACGCGCAAGTGGACGTACCCACAGACCTTTGATCTGGGTATCTTCCTCGCCGTCAGGGCAGCCACCGCGTCCTCGAGGAGTCGAGACCCGTGTCGGAAAACAAAGATCCCCAGGTAGCCGAGGACGGCAACAGCGTTGAGAGCGTGAAGGCCGAAAAGGCCGTGAAGTACGTCTACGACTTCACCGAGGGCAACAAAGACCTCAAGGACCTCCTCGGTGGCAAGGGTGCCAACCTCGCCGAGATGACCAACCTGGGCCTTCCGGTCCCTCCGGGCTTCACGATCACCACCGAGGCCTGCAAGGTCTACCTCGAGAGCGGCGAGGAACCGGCGGCACTGCGTGACGAGGTGAGTGCGCACCTCGAGGCGCTCGAGCAGAAGATGGGCAAGAAGCTCGGCCAGCCGGACAACCCTCTCCTCGTCTCCGTCCGCTCCGGTGCGAAGTTCTCCATGCCCGGCATGATGGACACCGTCCTGAACATCGGCCTGTCGGACAAGTCCGTGCAGGGCCTGGCCAAGCAGGCCGGGGACGAGCGGTTCGCCTGGGACTCCTACCGCCGGCTCATCCAGATGTTCGGCAAGACGGTCCTCGGCGTCGACGGCGACCTCTTCGAGGACGCCCTCGACAAGGCCAAGCAGGCCAAGAAGGTCACCGACGACACCGAGCTGGACGCGGCCGACCTGAAGAAGCTGGTCACCAGGTTCAAGAAGATCGTCAAGAGCGAGACCGGCCGGGACTTCCCGCAGGACCCGCGCGAGCAGATGGACCTCGCGATCAGAGCGGTCTTCGACTCCTGGAACGGCGAGCGCGCCAGGCTCTACCGCCGCCAGGAGCGCATCCCGCACGACCTCGGCACCGCCGTCAACATCTGCTCGATGGTCTTCGGCAACCTCGGCCCGGACTCCGGCACCGGTGTCGCCTTCACCCGCGACCCCGCCTCCGGCCAGCAGGGCGTCTACGGCGACTACCTGCAGAACGCCCAGGGCGAGGACGTGGTCGCGGGCATCCGCAACACCGTCCCGCTGGCGGAGCTGGAGCGGATCGACAAGAAGTCGTACGACCAGCTGATGCAGATCATGGAGACCTTGGAGAACCACTACAAGGATCTCTGTGACATCGAGTTCACCATCGAGCGCGGCCGGCTGTGGATGCTGCAGACCCGTGTCGGCAAGCGCACCGCCGCCGCCGCCTTCCGCATCGCCACCCAGCTCGTCGACCAGGGCCTGATCGACGAGGCCGAGGCGCTGAAGCGGGTGACCGGCGACCAGCTCGCGCAGCTGATGTTCCCCCGCTTCGACGAGCAGGCGAAGGTCGAGCAGGTCGCCCGCGGCATCGCCGCCTCTCCGGGCGCCGCGGTCGGCAAGGCGGTCTTCGACTCGTACACCGCCGTGAAGTGGTCCCGCTCGGGCGAGAAGGTCATCCTGATCCGCCGGGAGACCAACCCCGACGACCTGGACGGCATGATCGCGGCCGAGGGCATCCTGACCTCCCGCGGCGGCAAGACCTCCCACGCGGCCGTCGTCGCCCGCGGCATGGGCAAGACGTGCGTGTGCGGCGCGGAGGAGCTGAAGGTCGACACCAAGCGCCGCCGGATGACGATCCCGGACGGACGGGTCGTCGAGGAGGGCGACCTCATCTCCATCGACGGCTCCACGGGCAAGGTCTACCTGGGCGAGGTCCCGGTCGTCCCGTCCCCGGTCGTGGAGTACTTCGAGGGCCGGATGCACCCGGGCGCCGACGACGCGGACGAGCTGGTCGAGGCGGTCCACCGGATGATGGCCTTCGCCGACCGCAAGCGCCGTCTGCGGGTGCGCGCCAACGCCGACAACGCCGAGGACGCGCTGAGGGCACGGAGGTTCGGTGCCCAGGGCATCGGCCTGTGCCGTACCGAGCACATGTTCCTCGGCGACCGCCGTGAGCTGGTCGAGCGCCTGATCCTGGCGGACACCGAGGCGGAGCGCGAGGAGGCCCTCAAGCAGCTGCTGCCGCTGCAGAAGCAGGACTTCGTGGAGCTCTTCGAGGCGATGGACGGCCTGCCGGTCACCATCCGCCTGCTCGACCCGCCGCTGCACGAGTTCCTGCCCGACATCACCGAGCTGTCGGTCCGTGTCGCCCTGGCCGAGGCCCGCCAGGAACCGCACGAGAACGAGCTGCGCCTGCTCCAGGCGGTCCACCGTCTGCACGAGCAGAACCCGATGCTGGGTCTGCGCGGTGTCCGCCTGGGCCTGGTGGTCCCCGGCCTGTTCACCATGCAGGTCCGCGCCATCGCCGAGGCGGCCGCCGAGCGCCGGGCCGCCAAGGGCGACCCGCGTGCCGAGATCATGATCCCGCTCGTGGGCACCGTCCAGGAGCTGGAGATCGTCCGCGAGGAGGCCGACAAGGTCATCGCCGAGGTCGAGGCCGCGACGGGCGAGCAGCTCAAGCTGCCGATCGGCACGATGATCGAGCTGCCGCGCGCCGCGCTGACCGCGGGGCAGATCGCCGAGGCGGCGGAGTTCTTCTCCTTCGGCACCAACGACCTGACCCAGACGGTCTGGGGCTTCAGCCGCGACGACGTGGAGGCGAGCTTCTTCACGGCGTACCTGGAGAAGGGCATCTTCGGCGTCAGCCCGTTCGAGACGATCGACAAGGACGGCGTCGGCTCCCTGGTCAAGTCCGCCGTCAAGGCCGGCCGTGCCACCCGGCCCGACCTCAAGCTCGGCGTCTGCGGCGAGCACGGCGGCGACCCCGAGTCCGTCCACTTCTTCCACGAGGTCGGTCTGGACTACGTGTCCTGCTCCCCGTTCCGCATCCCGGTCGCCCGTCTGGAGGCCGGCCGTGCGGCGGTCGAGGCGGAGGGCAGCGACCACCGCTGAAAGACTCCGGAGTCCTCGTCGTGGTCCCCGACCCTCAGACCGATCCGGTGAGGACTCCGGTGCAATGACAGGGGCGGCATTCTGTGCGGGAATGCCGCCCCTCTTCTACGGTGGGATCACAGCGATCCGGTCCACCGCCCCCAGGGAGAGCCGTCCATGCCCGGCTGGAACACGCGTGACATCCCCGACCAGAGCGGCCGTACGGCCGTGGTGACCGGGGCCAACAGCGGGCTCGGATTCGTCGTCGCGCGGGAACTGGCGCGCAAGGGGGCCCGGGTGGTGCTCGCGTGCCGGAGCGAGGCGCGGGGGAGGGCTGCGGCCGGCCGGATCACGGACGACGTACCGGGCGCCGAGGTCGAGGTCGGGCGGCTGGACCTCGCAGACCTGGGGTCCGTGCGGGAGTTCGCGGACGGGCTGGCGTACGAACGGCTGGATCTGCTCGTCAACAACGCGGGCGTGATGGCCCTGCCGTACGGGACGACCGCGGACGGGTTCGAGACGCAGTTCGGAGTCAACCACCTGGGGCACTTCGCGCTCACCGGGCTGCTGCTCCCGAGGCTGCTCGGCACCCCGGGCGCCCGCGTGGTGACCGTGTCCAGCCTGATGCACATGCTGTCCAACGTCGATCTGCGCGACCTCAACAGCGAGCGGCGGTACGGGCGTTGGATCGCCTACGCCCGCTCCAAGACCGCCAACCTCCTGTTCACGCACGAGCTGGCCCGCAGGCTGGCGCGGCACGGGGCCGGCCTGGTCGCCGCCGCGGCCCACCCCGGGTACGCCGCCACCAACCTCCAGACCGCCGGGCCGCGGGCCGAGGGACGCCGGGCCGCCGAACGGCTCATGGCGGCGGGCAACCGGATCTTCGCCCAGTCGCCGGAGAAGGGGGCGCTGCCCACGCTGTACGCGGCCACCGCCCCCGGAGTGCGGCCCGACTCCTTCACCGGACCCTCCTTCGCCATGTGGCGCGGCGCGCCCGCCCCGTCCCGGCGGGCGCCCTGGACCCTCGACGACAGGGCCGGCCGGCTGCTGTGGGAGGCCTCCGAACGGCTCACCAAGGTGACGTACGACGCGCTGAGGGACTGAGCCGGCCCGTCGGCCGGCGCGATCGGACCGCCAGTGCGGCCGGACCGTCGGATCGTCAGTCCGTCAGTCCGTCAGTCCGTCAGTTCGTCACAAGGCCCTGACGCCCTGATCGCGTACGTCGCCACCCGCACCCGCTCGTCGTCCAGGCACTGGCCCGAGGCCAGGTCGAAGCGCTGCTTCAGCAGGGGGGAGGCCACGAACGGACGGCCGGCACGGGTGCCGGTCAGGCCCCGGGAGAGGACCGCCGCGCCGGTGAAGGGGTCGCGGTTGTCGATGGCGTGGAGGCTGCCCGAGCGGGCGCGGAAGAGGGCCGCCTGCCGGCCGTCCGGGAGCAGGGCCGCCACGCCGCGGCCGGGGATCAGGGCGGTCAGGTCGCAGACCGTGAACCAGCCGTCGCCGAGGCGCAGCTGGACCTTCAGAGCGGTCGTCTCGGGAGCCAGGGTCATCGCTGGGTCGTTCCTTCCAGGGGACGGCGGCCGATGGACAGCAGGGGCAGGTCGGGCTTCATCTGGTCGCGCTCGGGGACGAAGGCGACGACCGGGTCGGGGGTGTCGGGGGCGTTGACGAAGGACACGAACCGGGCCAGTTTCTCCGGGTCGTCGAGGGTTTCCGCCCACTCGTCGCGGTAGTGGGAGACATGGGCGGCCATCAGGGACTCCAGCTCCGCGCAGATGCCGAGCGAGTCGTGGACGACCACGTCCCGTACGTGGTCCAGGCCGCCGGGGATGCGCTCCAGCCAGACGCTGGTGCGCTCCAGGTGGTCGGCGGTGCGGATGTAGAACATCAGGAACCGGTCGATCAGACGGACCAGTTCGGCGTCGGAGAGGTCCTGGGCGAGCAGGTCCGCGTGGCGCGGGGTGGCGCCGCCGTTGCCGCCGACGTACAGGTTCCAGCCGTTCGCGGTGGCGATCACGCCGAAGTCCTTCGACTGGGCCTCCGCGCACTCGCGGGCGCAGCCCGACACCGCCGCCTTCAGCTTGTGCGGGGAGCGCAGGCCGCGGTAACGCAGCTCCAGGTCGATCGCCATGCGGACGGAGTCCTGGACGCCGTACCGGCACCAGGTGTGGCCCACGCAGGACTTCACCGTGCGCAGCGCCTTGCCGTACGCGTGCCCGGACTCGAAGCCCGCGTCCACCAGACGCGCCCAGATGAGGGGCAGTTGCTCGACCCGAGCACCGAACATGTCGATGCGCTGGCCGCCGGTGATCTTCGTGTAGAGGCCGAAGTCCCGGGCGATCTCGCCGAGCACGATCAGCTTCTCGGGGGCGATCTCACCGCCGGGGATGCGCGGCACGACCGAGTACGAGCCGTTCTTCTGCAGGTTGGCCAGGAAGTGGTCGTTGGTGTCCTGCAGGGCGGCCTGTTCGCCGTCCAGGACGTAGCCGCTCGCGCCGATCGTCGGGGCGAGGGAGGCGATGATCGAGGCGACGGCCGGCTTGCAGATCTCGCAGCCGTCGCCGCCCCGGGCGCCCTCGCGGCCACAGCGGTCCAGGAGGTCCTGGTAGGAGGTGAGGCGCAGGGCGAGGACGATCTCGTACAGCTCCTGGCGGGTCTGGGCGAAGCAGCCGCACAGGCCCTTGTCGACCTCGATGCCGCCCGCCTCCAGCTCGGCGTCGACCAGTTGCCCGAGCACCTTGACGCAACTGCCGCAGCCGGTTCCGGCCCTGGTGCACTTCTTCACCTCCGGCACGGAGGTGCAGGAGTGCTCGGTGACCGCGCGGCGGATCGTGCCCTTGGTGACGTTGTGGCAGGAGCAGATCACCGCATCGTCGGGGAGGGCGGAGGGCCCGAGCTGCACCGGAGCGCCCGCGGGGAGGACCAGCTGCTCGGGGGAGACGGGAGGCACCGACCCGGTGAGCGCCCGCAGTGTGCCGTACGCCTCCGTGTCGCCGACCAGGATGCCGCCGAGCAGCGTGCCGTCCGGGCCGACGACCAGCTTCTTGTAGACGCCGGAGCGGGAGTCGGCGTAGACGACGTCCAGGCTGCCCTCGGCCGTGCCGTGCGCGTCGCCGAAGGAGGCCACGTCCACGCCGAGGAGTTTGAGCTTGGTGGACAGATCGCCGCCGGTGAACTCCGCCTCGTCGCCGGCGATGGCCGCGGCCGCCGTCTCGGCCTGCTCGTAGCCGGGCGCGACCAGGCCGTACACCCGGCCGTCCACCGCCTGCGCGCACTCGCCGACGGCGAACACGCACGGGTCGGTGACCGTGCGGCACTGGGCGTCCACGACGATGCCGCCGCGCTCGCCGACCGCGAGCCCGCAGTCCCGGGCGAGCCGGTCGCGGGGGCGGACACCGGCGGAGAACACCACCATGTCGGTGGCGAGTTCGGAGCCGTCGGACAGTCTCATCGCCCTCACCGCGCCGTCCTCGCCGGTCACGATCTCCTGGGTGGCCGTGCCGGTGTGCACGGTCAGCCCCATGCCCTCGATGGTGCGCAGCAGCGCCGCGCCGCCGCCGTCGTCGACCTGCACCGGCATCAGACGCGGCGCGAACTCCACGATGTGCGTGGCCAGTCCGAGGCCCTTGAGCGCACCGGCGGCCTCCAGGCCGAGCAGCCCGCCGCCGACCACGGCACCGGTCTTCGCCCGCGACGTGGCGTACTCCTCGATGGCGAGCAGGTCCTCGATCGTGCGGTAGACGAAGCAGCCCTCGGCGTCCCGGCCGGGAACCGGCGGTACGAAGGGGAAGGAACCGGTGGCGAGCACGAGCACGTCGTACCCGACCGTGAATCCCGAGCGGGCGGTGACCGTCCGCGCCTCGCGGTCGATGCTCTCCGCCGGGTCGCCGGTGTGCAGCTCGATGCCGTGCGCGCTGATGAACTCCTTGTCCGTCAGGGAGAGTTCCTCGGGAGTGGTGCCCGAGAAGTACGAGGTGAGCCGTACACGGTCGTACGCCGGGCGCGGCTCCTCGCCCAGCACGACCACGCGGTGCGTGGCGGTCAGACCGCGCTCGGCGAGCGCTTCGAGAAAGCGCTGGCCGACCATGCCGTGGCCGACGAGCACGATCGTGGGGCGGGGGCGGTCCCCGGCGAGTGCGGTCGTGGACATCAGGAGCCTCCGTCGTGGGTGAGCAGGTGGAGCGGGGGACCGCCGTCGGCGGGGAGCGGTTCTTCTCCCTCCCAGGCGCGGGCGAGTGCGCCGACGGTGCCGAGTGCGCCGACGAGAACCCCGCCGACCAGGCGACCGTCGCGGACGACGACCTTGCGGTAGGTGCCGCGGGTGGCGTCGGTGAGCCGCACGACGTCGTCACCGGCGCGCGGCTCGGTCTCGCCGAACGCGGCCAGGTCGAAGGGCGGGTGAGGCCCGCCGGCGAGGGTGAGCCGGGTCAGGGAGCGGGTGCCGGTGTACCGGGAGTCCGTCCGTCCCGCGAGCACCTCGGCGAGCACGCCCGCCTGCTCGAGGGCCGGTGCGGCGAGCCCGTACACCGTGCCCGCGTGTTCGGCGCAGTCGCCGATGGCGTGGATGTGCGGGTCGGACGTGCGCAGCGCGTCGTCGACGAGGACGCCCCTGCGCACGGCGAGCCCGGCGTCCTCGGCGAGGCCGGTGCGCGGACGGACCCCGCAGGTCAGGACCAGAAGGTCGGTGTCGAGGAGGTATCCGTCGGCCAGCTCCACCGAACGGACCGCGCCGCCCGCGCAGCGTACGCCCCGCACCCGGCACTCGGTGTGCACCTCGACACCGAGGTCCGTCAGATGCCGCAGCACCAGGGCGGACGCGGCCGGGTCCAGCCGGTGCTCCATGAGCCGCTCGGCCTGCTGGGCGAGCACCACCTGTGCGCCCCGCACGGCGAGCGCACGGGCGGCGGACACCCCGAGCAGCCCGCCGCCGACGACGACCACCCGCACCCCGGGCCGTACCGCCCCGGACAGGCCCAGGCAGTCGTCCATGGTGCGGAAGGCGTGCACGCCCTCGGGAAACCCGTTCCCCCGGGCGAACAGACCGCGCAGCGGCGGCAGCACCGGGTTGGCGCCGGTGGCCAGCACCAGCGTGCCGTATCCGAGCACCGAGCCGTCCGCGCACCGCACCTGACGCGCGGCACGGTCGATGCCGACGACCCGGCCGCGGACCAGCCCGGGGGGCACCGGCAGCGCGATCGCCTCGGGGGCGTACCGCCCGGCCAGCACCTCGGCGAGCAGCACCCGGTTGTACGGCCGGTGCTCCTCCTCGCCGACGACCACCGCGGGCGTCCCGAGCTCGCCGAGCCGCCGCGCGAGCGCCACGCCCGCCGGCCCGGCGCCGATCACCACCACACGCCCGTTCGAGGTCATGCCCCAGAGCGTGCGCCGTGCACGTTACCCATCCGGATCCCCGCTGTTTCCCCTGAGGAACGCTGCGCTCAGCGGGGGCGGGTGGCGGCTGTGAGGGGTGGTGGGGTGCCTTCCGGGCCGGCCACAGCCGTGTGACGGCCGTCGCACCTCGGATGTCCCTCGGACACGAGGACGCCGACTCCTCGTGGGGGGCACTCATCGTCGGCACGGACGGCTCCGACGCCGGTATGTGTACTACGTTCGGCACATGACTCTCAGGCGGACCAATATGTACTCCGACGCCGGGACAATCCGCCGGGCGATCCACCTCGCGGCGCTGTCGGAGCGCACCTGGGACGAGCCGTTCGTGACGCGGAAATTCCAAAGCGGCGGTGCACGGATCGACCGGCAGACGATCCGGGACGCCGTCGTCGAAGGGGTCACGCGCAGGCGGGAAAGGGACGCCGAAGCGTGATCGTCGCCACTGGCACCTGCGCGTTCCTCGCGGCCTACGACGAGGACAACCCGGACTCGGACGGCTGTGCGCACGCACTGGGCGCGGCGGCGGACCTCGTCGTGGTGCCGCCGCTCGTCGTGGCCGGACTCGACCCCATGGGGACCCGCCTCTTCGGCGACACCTGAACGCCCTCGGCCGTCAAAGGCCGGGACGCGGCCTTGTACGCCGCCCCCGCACGGTCCCGATGACGCTCAGCGGCTGCTGGTCAGGTGTGCGAAGACGACCACGTTGCCCTGGTAGCCGGTGGCCTTGGAGTAGTCCCCGCCGCAGGTGATGACGCGCAGTTCGGGGCGGCTCGCGGCGCCGTAGACCTTGTCGTCGGGGAAGTTCTTCGCCGCGTACACCTCGACCGCGTCCACGGTGAACACCGCGACGCTGCCGTCCCGGCGGTCCACCTCGATGGTGTTGCCCTTCCGCAGGACGCCGAGGTCGTAGAAGACGGCGGGTCCCCGGTCGGTGTCGACGTGCCCGGCGACGATCGCGGTGCCCGTCTCGCCGGGGGTGGTGCCGGCCTCGTACCAGCCGGCCAGGTTCTTGTCGTCGGCGGGCGGGACGTCCAGGCTGCCGGACTCCGTCAGGCCGAGGCCGATCAGCGGGGCGTTCACCCGTATGGAGGGGATGCGGATCCGGAGAGGCGGGGACGGCGGCAGCGCGGGGGCGGAGAGCCCTGCCGCGCCGGGGTCGGGCACCCCCTCGGCCGCGCCGGGACGGGGCGGGGCGTGCATCACGCCGCCGCTGTGCAGGAGCCATGCGCCGGAACAGAGGGCAACCACGGTGACGGTGGCTATGGAGGTGTTGCCGATCCTGCGCATACGAACCTCTCTCCCGGACGGGCCCGGTGGCCCCGACCCCCTCCGGGCCGCGAGGGGCGTCGCACCCGGAGGGGGAGAGGGTCTGCGGTACCGGCGGACGGGCAGTGGGGAGATGCCCGTCAGATCCCGCCGCCTCTCGCCTGGCGGTGCAGGAGCCAGGTACCGCCCGCGGCGGCGACGGCGAGCGCCGCCACACCGGCCGCGGTTCGTACGGGGTCGGTGCCGAGCGCACCACCGACCCCCGTCTTCACACTTCCACGGGGCTGCACCTGCCCCTGCGCGGCGGTCAGCGTGACCACCAGGTCGCCCCTGACCTCCCGGTCGCCGTCGGCGCACTGGGCGACGATCTCGTACGTCCCCGGCTGTGCGCTCTCCGGCACCTGGAACTGCCCGACCGCCTCGCCCGCGCGCGAGCTGGGCGTCAGCATGAAGGCACCCGCGCCGACCGCGCTGGCGTCGCCCGCCGCGGCCGCCTTCTCGCCGCACCCCTTGGTGTTCACTGTGACATGGCCGCCCGGGACGACCGAGTACGGGTACACCACCAGACCGTTGCCCTCCGCTCCATGGGCGGGCGCGGCCAGACCGCCCACGGCGGCGACGGCGAGCGCGGCCCCGGCCATGGCCCCGGCCTGCGGGCGGGCGGCGGTACGTCGCATCGGTCTTCCTCCGGGCTCTGCAACGGGCACGTCCCGCGACACCGCGTGTGCCGCCGTCGGTTGCGCCCTGCCCTTTCGAGGTAAATGGCCCGCGTCCGCTTCCGCTCTCTGAAGGAGCGTCAGAAATAGGATGAACGGGTGTCGACGCGTCGGGCCCGAACCGGCCCAAGGGCTGTGTTTGGGCAGGTCAAGGCCGCCGTGCTGCCGTAAGGCCGGAACCACCCGGAAGAGTGCGGGGCCCGGGGGTGAGTCACACGGTCGGCGTATCGCCCTTCAGAAGCGAGGCGTGAAACGCCCTCCACGCGGAGGGAGCGAAGCGGAGGGACGGACTGGCGGGGCGCTTGGAGTCCCGTACAGCGACGACGGTGGGGACGTTGGTGGCCACTTCTACGCACTCACGTTCGGGATTGCTGTGGCTGGACTTTCGGTACTGGAAGTCGGGCACGGTCAGAGTCCCTTGCGGAGTCGGTGGAGGAGCAGGACGGATTCGCGTTCGCCGAGAGAGCGCTCGGCGAGGGATTCGAACAGTTTGTCGTGGGCCGCGGCCTTGTCACCGCCCTCGATCCACAGACGGGTGAAGGGGATTTCCAAGTAGACCACGTCCATGGCTCCGGGCTCGGCGAACGAGATGACGTTGAACGCGCTGCTCAGTCCCACGTGCGGGCCTGCACTGAAGGGATAGATCAGCAGCGTGATGTTCGGCTGCTCCGCCATCTTCGCAAGGTGTTCCAACTGACCGCGAGCCGCATTCGCGCCGCCGGGGATGTTCCGGAGGACGGCCTCGTAGATCACTGCTCGGAGGGTGAGAGGCTGCTCATCAGTTCAGGTGTTGGTGCTGCCCCCTGCCCGGAGGTGAGCGACATGGTCGCCCCCTGCAACCCGCTCCAGTACGACCGCCTCGACTATCCCCCGCTCCCCAGGAGCGTCACTCTCGCCCGGCGCCGGGCCCACCGCCTGCTCACCGACTGGGGTCATCCCGAACTCGCCGCCGACGTTGCCCTGGTGGTCTCCGAGCTGGGAGGCAACGCCGTACTGCATGGATGCCTGCAGGACAGGCTCTTCCGTGTCGAACTGGCCCTCACCGAACGGGTCGTACACGTCTCCGTCTCCGACCCGAAGGGAGAGGTGCTCCCGACCCCGCGTGATGCCACGCGGGACGATGTGTTCGGGCGCGGGCTGCTCATTGTCCGGGAGGTCGCCGACCGATGGGGCGTGGACCGGCTCACCGTCGGGAAATCTGTGTGGTGCGAACTGGATGTCGTGGCCGTCGAAGGCACTGACGTACTACCGGTTGCCGCCCCCGACGTGCGACTGCCGCGCCGACCGTGAAACGGGGACGGTGACGCGGATGGCGGGCGGTGACGTCGTGCCTGCGCGGTAGTCGGCGTCCGCGTCCCGCGGTCGGCCTCATCGGTCCCTTGAACGCGAGCGCCCTCGGCGCGCGTGGGGTGCGCTGCCGCCTGAGACATAAAGGGACATGGCATGTCATGTTCGTAGCCAAGACGTAGCGATGTGCGAGGCGGGAAAATCGTTCCCGTGACACCTCCGACGCCCGCACCGCTCCCGTTCTTCGTCTACGGCACTCTCCGCCCCGGAGAGGGCAACCACGGCGCGTTCCTGCACGGCCGCATCCGCTCCGCGGAACCCGCCCGGCTGGCCGGCGCGGTGCTCTACGACGGCCCCGGTTACCCGTACGCCGTGGAGGAGCCCGGCGGAGTGGTCCGCGGCGACCTCGTGGCCGTCCTCCCGGAGAAGTACGGGGAGGTGCTCATCGCCCTGGACCGGCTGGAGGGCCATGTGCCCGGCGACCCGCGCAGCCTCTACGAGCGGGTCGAGCGCGAGGTCGTCCGCGAGACCGACGGCGTGGCCGTCCGGGCGTGGGTGTACGTCGCCGGACCGTCCGTCACGGCCCGGCTGCGGGCCACGGGCAGGCTCATCGAAGGCGGGGACTGGACCCTGCGGAACCGGCTCTCGCCGGCCGCCCGTCCGCTGCCGTTTCCACCACCTCCGCCCGCACCGCGCACACCTTGAACTCCGGCATGCGCGAGGTTGGGTCCAGGGCCGGGTTGGTCACGGTGTTCACACGGCCCTCGCCCGGCCAGTGGAAGGGCATGAAGAGCGTGTCCGGGCGGATGCCGGCCGTGATCCGGGCGGGGGCCACCGCCCGCCCGCGCCGTGAGACCACGGCCAGCAGGTCGCCCTCGGCCGCGCCCAGGCGTGCCGCCAGACGCGGGTGCAGTTCGACGAAGGGGCCGGGGGCGGCGGCGTTCAGCTCGTCGACGCGCCGGGTCTGGGCGCCCGACTGGTACTGGGCGACGACCCGGCCGGTGGTCAGCAGCAGCGGGTATTCCTCGTCCGGCTCCTCGGCGCTCGGCCGGTGCGAGACGGGCGCGAACCGGGCGCGGCCGTCCCCGGTGGCGAAGCGGTCGAGGAAGAGGCGGGGGGTGCCGGGCAGGTCCGGTTCGTGCATGTCCTCGTCCCCGGCCGGGTCCTGCGCGTACACGTCCAGGCAGGCGTCCTCCGGGTCGTCCGGCTCCGTCTCCGCCGGGCACGGCCAGAACACGCCGTTCTCCCGCGCCAGTTCGCGGTAGGTGATCCCGGAGTAGTCCGCCGGACCGCCCGCCGACGCCCGGCGCAACTCGTCGAAGACCTCCTCCGGATCGGTGGGGAAGCCCTTCTCCACGCCCAGGCGGGCGGCCAGTTCGTGCAGGACCTCCAGGTCGCTGCGGACCCCGTCCGGCGGGGCGAGGGCGCGGCGGCGCAGCAGCACCCTGCCCTCCAGGCTGGTGACCGTGCCCGTCTCCTCCGCCCACTGCGTGACCGGCAGCACGACGTCCGCGAGCGCCGCCGTCTCGGACAGCACCACGTCGCACACCGCGAGGAAGTCCAGCGACCGCAGCCGCCGCTCCACGTGCGCGGCGCGCGGCGCGGACACCACCGGGTTGGAGCCCATCAGCAGCAGGGCGCGGATGTCCGTGCCGAGCGCGTCCAGGAGTTCGTAGGCGCTGCGTCCCGGGCCCGGCAGGCTGTCCGGGTCCACCCCCCAGACCCCGGCCACGTGCCGCCGCGCCGCCGGGTCCGTCAGCGTGCGGTAGCCGGGCAACTGGTCGGCCTTCTGGCCGTGTTCGCGCCCGCCCTGCCCGTTGCCCTGCCCGGTCAGACAACCGTACCCGGACAGCGGGCGGCCCGCCCGGCCGGTCGCCAGGCACAGGTTGATCCACGCGCCCACCGTGTCGGTGCCCTTGGACTGCTGCTCGGGGCCACGGGCCGTCAGCACCATCGCCGACCGGGGCGCGCAGAACATCCTCACGGCCTCGCGGAGTTGCGGAACCGGCACCCCCGTGACCCGCTCCACGTACTCCGGCCAGTACGCCATGGCCGCTGCCCGCGCCTCCTCCCAGCCGGTCGTCCGCTGCGCGATGTACGCCTCGTCGGTGCGGCCCTCGGCGATCACCAGGTGCAGCAGGCCCAGGGCGAGAGCCAGGTCGGTGCCGGGGCGGGGCGCCAGATGCAGGTCGGCCTGTTCGGCGGTGCGGGTGCGGCGCGGGTCGACGACGATCAGCGTGCCGCCGTTCTCGCGCAGTTCGGTGAAGTACCGCAGGGACGGCGGCATCGTCTCCGCCGGGTTGGATCCGACCAGGATCACGCACCCGGTCCTCGGGATGTCCGCCAACGGGAAGGGCAGCCCCCGGTCCAGGCCGAACGCCCTCGTCACCGCCGCGGCCGCCGACGACATGCAGAAGCGGCCGTTGTAGTCGATCTGCGAGGTGCCGAGCACCACACGCGCGAACTTGCCGAGCGCGTACGCCTTCTCGTTCGTCAGCCCGCCCCCGCCGAACACCCCGCAGGCGTCCGGGCCGTGCTGTGCGCGGGTGCGGGCGAGCGCCCCGGCGATCCGGTCCAGGGCCTCCTCCCAGCCGGCGGGAACGAGCGTGCCGTCTCCCGAGCGCACCAGCGGCGAGGTCAGCCGCACCCGGGAGGAGAGCACCGCGGGCGCCGTACGGCCCTTGCCGCACAGCGCGCCCCGGTTCACCGGGAAGTCCGCACGCTCGGTCACCTCCGCGCCCCCGCCGGGGACGGGCGTCAGGGTCATCCCGCACTGCAGCGCGCAGTACGGACAGTGCGTGGGTGTGGCGGAGGTCTGCATGCCGCTCAGCCTGCGTCGGCCGTGTTACGCCGCCGGACGGCCCGCTGTTACAAGGACGCGGCGGCAACCTCTCCACCCGCCCCCGCCCGCCGTGAGCCGGGCCTCAGCGATCGAGCGATGGGCCGTCGAGCCGGACAAGCGGCCGGAGCGTATCCGGATCTCGACGCCTGTGCTGACCAGTGCCGGGAAAACTGCAACAGGGCAGGGCGCGGAGGTCGGACGGACAATCGGGCGGCGGGAGAGCGGCCTGCCCGGGGTGATCTTCGGGCAGTGCACGCGTCCGACGTGGTCTTTCGAGGGTGACGCACCCCTGCGTGATATCTCCTTTGGGAGGTTTGTAAATGCCCGTCGGGAGGCGCCATGAGCCGCACCGTGATCGATCTGGACGACGAGGCGCTTGCCGAGGCTGCGCGTCTTCTGGGCACGACGACGAAGAAAGACACGGTCAACGCCGCGCTCAGGGAAGTCGCGGACCGGCGGAGACGAGCGGCCGCTGTGGAGCGGATGAGGCAGATGGTCGCCGCAGGAGAGATCGACCTGGCGGCGATCGAGGAAACCGAGGAACCCCGTCCCGGTGTGTCCGGTGCCGAGGGGGAGCATCACCCCGCGTGAGGGAGCTTTTTCTCGTCGACACCAGCGCGCCGATCCGCTTCTACCGGGGACAGAGCGGGGCGGAGTGGGACCAGGCCGTCTGTTCCGGTCTGGTCGGGCTCTGCGAGCCAGTGCGGCAGGAGTATCTGCGGGCGGTTGGCGGTCGCCCTGCGTACTACGAGGCGGAGGGGTTGCTCCACGAAACCTTTCCGTACTACGCGATGCGGGACTCCGCTTGGGAGGACGCCTCCGCACTGCAGCGCGCCCTCGCCGACCGGGGCCGGCATCAGTGTGCGAGCCCGGTCGATCTCCTGGTGGCGGTCACTGCCCAGCACTACAAACTGACCGTGCTCCACGAGGATGCCGACTTCGAGGTCATCGCCCGCGTCACGGGGCAGCCCGTGCGCCGGATCGTGGAGTGAGGGCGAGCTGGTTTTATGGGCCCGCCGTG
This sequence comes from Streptomyces thermoalcalitolerans, assembly GCF_039525155.1. NCBI lineage: Bacteria > Bacillati > Actinomycetota > Actinomycetes > Kitasatosporales > Streptomycetaceae > Streptomyces > Streptomyces thermoalcalitolerans. The sequence continues at coordinate 16,470 of NZ_BAAAHG010000042.1, forward strand.
AGCCGGGCCTCAGCGGGCGTCGGCCAGTGCTCGGGCGACGCCGTGCTCCTTGCGCCCCAGGAAGGTCGGGTCCGGCCGGAACACGGCCTCCAGGACCGCCTTGCCGGCCGCGAACACCTCGCGGGTGCCGCCGTAGTACCAGGTGAGATCGTGCTCGGCGGGCACACCGACGCCGTAGGAGTCCACGCCCGCCGCCCGGCACAGGGCGACCGCCCGCCGGACGTGGAAATCCTGGGTGATCAGAACCGCACGGTCCACGCCGAAGATCTTCTTCGCCCGGACGCAGGAGTCCCAGGTGTCGAAGCCGGCGTAGTCGCTCACGATGCGCATGCCCGGCACGCCGCGCCTGATCAGGTACGCGCGCATGGCGTCCGGTTCGTCGTAGTCCTCGCGGCTGTTGTCGCCGGTGACCAGGAGCACCTCGACCCGGCCCTCGTGGTACAGCTTCGCCGCCGTGTCCAGCCGGTGCGCCAGGTACCGCGACGGCTTGCCGTCCCGCAGGCCCGCACCGAAGACGACGGCCACCTCGGTGCGGGGCGCATCCGCCGTGGTCCGCAGCCGGTCACCGGCCGTGACATGCGTCCACGCCGCCGGGAGCAGCGCCGGCACGCACACGGCCACCACCGCCTGCACCAGCCGCCGGCGCCCGGCACGGGTGCGCGGCAGACGCGGTCGTGTCCACCACGGTCGGCGCATCGGACGGTCTCCTTTCCCGGACGGCTTCCGGCGGGGCGTCACTCGATGAGCTCGATGAGGACGCCGAGAACGGCGCTGAGAACGACGCCGGGAACAAGGACGCGGCGCGTGGCGGCCCGGTTCACCGACCCGGCGGAAACGGAAGGTGATGTCCCGATTGCCGGTGTGTGCCCTTACTGTCGACGCATGGGACGCATGGAAGGGAACGCATCCGGGGCGGCCGGGCCGTACGGGCAGGCCGCCCGGTCGTACGAGAACCATGTGCTGCCGGCCGGCTACGACAGCGCGGACGTCGAGCGATGGGCCGTCGAGCCGGACAAGCGGCCGGGCCGTACCGCCTTCCAGCGCGACCGCGCGCGGGTGCTGCACTCCGCGGCGCTCAGGCGGCTGGCGGGGAAGACACAGGTGGTCACACCGGGGGAGCTCCCCCAGGTCCCCGGCCACTCCTGGACGCGGGAGGCCCCCGTCCGGGCCCAGGACGCCAGCCCCCGCACCCGGCTCACCCACTCGCTGGAGTGCGCCCAGGTGGGCCGTGAGCTGGGCGCCGCCCTCGGCTGCGACCCGGACCTCGTCGAGGCCGCCTGCCTCGCCCACGACCTGGGCCACCCGCCCTTCGGGCACAACGGCGAACAGGCGCTGAACGAGTTCGCCGAGGACTGCGGCGGCTTCGAGGGCAACGCCCAGTCGCTGCGCCTGCTCACCCGCCTCGAACCCAAGCGGTTCGTCCCCGACCCGGAGACGGGCGAACCGGTCAGCGTCGGGCTCAACCTCACCCGCGCCTCCCTCGACGCCGCCATCAAGTACCCCTGGCCGCGCGGCGCCCACCCCACCGACCCGGACTCGCCCAAGTTCGGCGTCTACGAGGACGACCGGCCGGTCTTCGACTGGGTGCGCAAGGACGCCCCCGGCACCCGCACCTGCTTCGAGGCCCAGATCATGGACTGGGCGGACGACGTGGCCTACTCGGTGCACGACGTGGAGGACGGCCTGCACGCCGGTCACATCGACCCCCGGGTCCTGCACTCCGGACCCGAGCGGCAGGCGGTCTTCGCGGTCGCCGTCGGCCGCTACGTCCCGGCCGGCACCGACACCGAGGAGCTGGCCGAGGCCCTCGACCGGCTCCTGGCCCAGGAGTGGTGGCCGCACGGCTACGACGGCTCCGCGATCGCCCAGGCCCGGCTGAAGGACGCCACCAGCCAGCTCATCGGCCGCTTCTGCCTGGCCGCCGAGGGCGCCACACGGCGCAGGTGGGGGAACCGCCCGGGCCGTCCCGGCTCCGGGGGGGACGGCGCGCGCCTGACGCGGTACGGCGCCGAGCTCGTCGTGCCCAGAACCACCCGGATGGAGTGCGCGGTCCTCAAGGCCGTCGCCGACCTGTACGTCATGCAGCGCGCCGAGCAGGAGCGGCTCCGCGCCGACCAGCGGATCGTGGTCGCCGAGCTCGCCGAGGCGCTGACCGCACGCGCCCCCGAGGGCCTGGACCCGCAGTTCCGCGCCCTGTTCGACCGGGCCGGCGACGACCGGGCGCGCAAGCGGGTGCTCGTCGACCAGATCGCCTCCTTGACCGATGCCTCCGCCCGCTTTCTGCACGCCCGGCTGACGGGGCATGTATGACGAGAACGTGACAAGAGTAGTGCTTATATCGATATTCGGATGAAAGCACTGGGACACATGTGACCATCCATGGCCTGATCGGGCCACTCCCCCTTCCCGTGACCCGCTCCGTGCGGGACGCTCGCATGTGGCGGCACCCTGACGAGGAGGCAACACGTGGTCGACGCGGATCAGACATTCGTCATCATCGGAGGAGGCCTGGCCGGTGCGAAGGCGGCCGAGACCCTTCGCGCGGAGGGTTTCACCGGCCGTGTGATCCTCGTCTGCGACGAGCGCGACCACCCCTACGAACGTCCGCCGCTGTCCAAGGGCTATCTGCTCGGCAAGGAGGAACGCGGCGGCGTCTTCGTGCACGAGCCCGCCTGGTACGCGCGCAACGACATCGAACTGCACCTCGGCCAGACGGTCGACGCCATCGACCGGACCGCGAAGACCGTCCACTACGGCGAGGACGGCACCCAGGTGCGCTACGACAAGCTGCTGCTGGCCACCGGCGCCGAGCCGCGCCGCCTGGACATCCCCGGCACCGACCTCATGGGCGTCCACCATCTGCGCCGTCTGGCCCACGCGGAGCGGCTGAGGAACGTCCTGACCCACCTCGGCCGGGACAACGGCCACCTGGTGATCGCGGGCGGCGGCTGGATCGGCCTGGAGGTCGCGGCGGCGGCCCGCGCCTACGGCGCCGAGGTCACCGTCGTCGAACCGTCCGCCACCCCGCTGCACCACGCGCTCGGCCCCGAGCTCGGCCAGCTCTTCGCCGAGCTGCACCGCGAGCACGGCGTCCGCTTCCGCTTCAACACCCGGCTCACCGAGATCGTCGGCCAGGACGGCATGGTGCTCGCCGTCCGCACCGACGACGGCGAGGAGCACCCCTGCCACGAGGTGCTCGCCGCGATCGGCGCCGCGCCGCGCACCGCCCTCGCGGAGGCGGCGGGCCTGGAGCTGGCCGACCGGGCCCACGGCGGCGGCATCGTGGTGGACGAACAGCTGCGCACCTCCGACCCGGACATCTACGCGGCCGGCGACGTGGCCTGCTTCCCGCACCGGCTGTTCGGCACCCGGCTGCGGGTGGAGCACTGGGCCAACGCGCTCAACGGCGGCCCGGCCGCGGCCCGCGCGATGCTCGGCAAGGAGGTCGTCTACGACCGCGTGCCCTACTTCTTCACCGACCAGTACGACCTGGGGATGGAGTACAGCGGATGGGCGCCGCCGGGGTCGTACGACGAGGTGGTGATCCGGGGGGACGCCGGACGGCGCGAGTTCATCGCCTTCTGGGTGAAGGAGGGCCGGGTGCTCGCCGGGATGAACGTCAACGTATGGGACGTCACGGAGCCGATCCAGCACCTGATCCGCACAAAGGCGCAGGTGGACACGGAGGCGCTGGCGGACCCGAACGTTCCGCTGGAGAGCCTGGCCCCGTGACCCGGGCGGCCGGACGACCGGATCGGAGCGCCGCCGGCTTTCGTAGACTTCAGGCGTGGCAGGACGGATCAACGACGAGGACGTGAAGGCGGTCCGGGACGCGATCCCGATCGACTCCGTCGTGTCCGAGTACCTCCAGCTGCGCAACGCGGGCGGGGGCAACCTGAAGGGCCTGTGCCCGTTCCACGACGAGAAGACGCCGTCCTTCCAGGTCAGCCCGAGCAAGGGACTCTTCCACTGCTTCGGCTGCCAGGAGGGCGGCGACACCATCACCTTCGTGATGAAGATCGACCACCTCTCCTTCTCGGAGGCGGTCGAGCGGCTGGCCGCCCGGGCCGGCATCACCCTGCGCTACGAGGAGGGCGGGTACAACCCCGCCCAGCAGCGCGGCGAGCGCATCCGCCTGATCGAGGCGCACCGGCTGGCCGCCGAGTGGTACGCCGAGCAGCTCGCGGCCTCGGCCGAGGCCGAGGCCGGCCGGATCTTCCTCGCCGAGCGCGGCTTCGACCAGGCCGCCGCCGTCCACTTCGGCGTCGGCTACAGCCCCCGGGGCTGGGACCACCTCACCCGCTTTCTGCGCGGCAAGGGCTTCAGCGACAAGGAGCTGCTCCTGTCCGGCCTGGCCCAGGAGGGCCGCCGCGGCCCCATCGACCGCTTCCGCGGCCGGCTGATGTGGCCGATCCGCGACATCGGCGGCGAGGTGGTCGGCTTCGGCGCGCGCAAGCTGTACGAGGAGGACGGCGGCCCGAAGTACCTGAACACCCCCGAGACGCCGATCTACCGCAAGTCCCAGGTCCTGTACGGCATCGACCTGGCGAAAAAGGAGATCGCGAAGACCTCCCGCGCGGTCGTGGTCGAGGGCTACACCGACGTCATGGCCTGTCATCTGGCCGGCGTCAGGACCGCCATCGCCACCTGCGGCACCGCCTTCGGCAGCGAGCACATCAAGATCCTGCGCCGGCTGCTGATGGACAACGGCTCGGCCCGCGTGATCTTCACCTTCGACGGGGACGCGGCCGGCCAGAAGGCGGCGCTGCGCGCCTTCGAGGAGGACCAGAAGTTCGCCGCCGAGACCTACATCGCGATCGCCCCGGACGGCATGGACCCCTGCGACCTGCGGCTGGCCAAGGGCGACGAGGCGGTCGTCGACCTGGTCGAACCGCGCACCCCGCTCTTCGAGTTCGCGCTGCGTCAGATCGTCTCCCGCTACGACCTCGACACCCCGGCCGGCCGTGCCGCCGCCCTGGACGAGGCGGCGCCGGTCGTGGCCCGGATCAAGAACAGCGGTGCCCAGCACGAGGTCGCGGTCCAGCTCGCCGGGCTGCTCGGCATCCTCGACACCCAGTTCGTGGTCAGACGGGTGGCCCAGCTGGCCCGTTGGGCGCGCGAGCGGGGCGGACGCGGCCCCGCGCCGGACCGGCGGCAGCGCGGACCCCAGCCCCCGCCGCCGTAGGCCGCCGCCCGGCCCGCCTCCCGCAACCCGGCGCTCAATCTGCGCAACCCGGTGTACGCCACGGAACGCGAGCTGCTGAAGCTGGCCCTCCAGCGCCCGGAACTGGTGTCCCCCGCGTTCGACGCCTACGGGGTCGACGAGTTCACCGCCCCGCCGTACGCCGCCGTGCGCCAGGCGATCCTGGACGCGGGCGGTGCGGAGCGCGGCGTGAGCGACCCCCAGGAGTACCTCGCCCGCGTCCGGGAGGCGGCCCCCGACGACAGGGTCCGCGCGATGGTCACGGAGCTGGCGGTGGAGGCGATCCTGATCCGCGGGGAGGTCGACGAGGCCTACGCCGGCGCCCAGCTGGTCACGGTCCGCCGCCGCGCGGTCGAACGCCGCGTCCGCGAGCTCCAGAGCATGGTGGCCCGCCTCAGCACCGGCGGCGACCCCGCCCAACTGGCCTCCGCCCAGAACGAGTTGTGGGTCCTTCAGCAGTACGACCAGGCGCTGCGCGAGCGGGGTGCGGCAGCACTGTAGGCAGTCCTGTGAGGGGGCCGCGGCCCACGGCCCGGCAGCGCCCTGTCACGGACGGGACGCAAAAAGTCACCGCACGACTCTCGTGGCCGCGATGTGTCGTACTCCACACTGGGGTCGGTGCCTGAGTCCTCGGAGCGCGGCCGAACCGTCCCCCACGGGTCCGCTTCCCCGCGGCTTCGCTCCTCCCGTACGGGACGGACAGCGGCGAGGCCGCCGGCTCCGCCCCCCGAGTACCGCTGCTGCACATCCCAGCAGCGATCATCCTGGAGGTCGCCCCCGTGCAGACCCAGACCCTCGTCCACACCGACACCCCCACCGGCCTCGGCGTCGACGGGCCGGACCCGGAGGCCGATGCCCTCGCGGGCGTCCCCGCGCAGGGCCCGGCCGCGCACCACCCCGGGACGGCTCCGCTCGAGCCCCCCGAGCCGGCCGCCCCGCGCACCGGGACCGGCGGCGGACCCTCCTCCGACCTGTTCCGCCAGTACCTGCGGGAGATCGGCCGCATCCCGCTGCTCACCGCCGCCGAGGAGGTCGACCTCGCCCGGCGGGTGGAGGCCGGACTGTTCGCCGAGGAGAAGCTGAACAACACCCCGGACCTGGACAGCCGGCTCGCCCTCGACCTGGACCGGCTCGTCGTGATGGGCCGGATGGCCAAGCGCCGCCTGATCGAGGCCAACCTGCGGCTCGTCGTGTCCGTGGCGAAGAGGTACGTCGGCCGCGGGCTCACCATGCTCGACCTGGTGCAGGAGGGCAATCTCGGGCTCATCCGGGCCGTGGAGAAGTTCGACTACACCCGCGGCTACAAGTTCTCCACCTACGCCACCTGGTGGATCCGTCAGGCCATGTCCCGCGCCCTGGCGGACCAGGCCCGCACCATCCGGGTGCCCGTGCACGTCGTCGAACTCATCAACCGGGTGGTGCGGGTGCAGCGGCGCATGCTGCAGGAGCGCGGCTGCGAGCCGACCCCCGGCGAGGTGGCCGCCCACCTCGGCCTGCCGCCCGAACGGGTCAGCGAGGTGCTGCAACTGGCCCAGGAGCCGGTCTCCCTGCACGCCCCGGTCGGCGACGAGGACGACGTGGCCCTCGGCGACCTCATCGAGGACGGCGACGCCGCCTCGCCCGTCGAGTCGGCGGCGTTCCTGCTGCTCCGCCGGCACCTGGAGGCCGTCCTGTCCACGCTGGGGGAGCGCGAGAGGAAGGTCGTCCAGCTCCGCTACGGACTCGTCGACGGACGGCCCCGCACCCTGGAGGAGATAGGGCGCATCTTCGGCGTCACCCGGGAGCGGATCCGCCAGATCGAGTCCAAGACCCTCACCAAGCTCCGCGACCACGCCTATGCCGACCAGTTGCGGGGCTACCTGGACTGAGAGCCGAGAGGGGGCCGCCCGCCCGCGGCCCCCCCCGTGCGCTCAGCGGCTTTTGTGCGCTCAGTCGACCTCGGCCACCGCCTGGGCGAACTGCGCCCGGTACAGCCGCGCGTACGCCCCGTCGGCCGCCAGCAGCTCGTCGTGGGAGCCCTGTTCGACGATCGACCCGTTCTCCATCACCAGGATGGTGTCCGCGTCCCGGATCGTGGAGAGCCGGTGCGCGATGACGAACGACGTCCTGCCGTGCCGGAGTTTGGCCATCGCCTTCTGGATCAGCACCTCGGTACGGGTGTCGACCGAGCTCGTCGCCTCGTCGAGGACGAGGATCACCGGGTCGGACAAAAACGCCCGCGCGATGGTGATGAGCTGCTTCTCACCGGCGCTGACCCCGGAGCCCTCGTCGTCGATCACGGTGTCGTAGCCGTCGGGCAGCGTACGGATGAACCGGTCGGCGTGCGCCGCCCGCGCGGCCTCCTCGATCTCCGCGCGGGTGACCTCGCGCGAGGCGCCGTAGGCGATGTTCTCCGCGATCGTGCCGCCGAACAGCCAGGTGTCCTGCAGCACCATGCCGATCCCGGAGCGCAGTTCGTCGCGGGACATGCGCGCGATGTCCACGCCGTCCAGCGTGATCCGCCCGCCGGTGACCTCGTAGAACCGCATCAGCAGATTGACCAGCGTGGTCTTGCCGGCGCCGGTCGGGCCGACGATCGCGACCGTGTGCCCCGGCTCCACCGTGAGCGACAGGTCCTCGATGAGCGGCTTTCGCGGGTCGTAGCGGAACGACACATGCTCCAGCTCCACCCGTCCGCGCAGCTCCCGGGGCCGTTCGGCCGGCACCGGGTCCGCCTCCTGCTCCTCGGCGTCCAGGAGCTCGAAGATCCGCTCGGCCGAGGCGACGCCCGACTGCACCAGGTTCGCCATCGACGCCACCTGGGTCAGCGGCATCGAGAACTGCCGCGAGTACTGGATGAAGGCCTGCACATCACCGATGGACAGCGCGCCCGACGCCACCCGCAGCCCGCCGACGACCGCGACCAGCACATAGCCGATGTTCGACACGAACATCATCAGCGGCTGCATGATGCCGCTGTTGAACTGCGCCCTGAACCCCGCCTCGTACAGCGCCTGGTTCTGCTCGGCGAACCGCTGCGCCGACTCCTCCTGCCGGCCGAACACCTTCACCAGGGTGTGCCCGGTGTACATCTCCTCGATGTGCGCGTTGAGCGCACCGGTGGAGTGCCACTGCTGCACGAAGTGCGGCTGCGACCGCTTGCCCACGCGCAGGGCGACGGCGAACGACAGCGGCACGGTCACCAGCGCCACCAGGGCCAGGACCCAGGAGACGTAGAACATCATGGCGAGCACGCCGATGAGGGTCAGCATCGAGTTGATGAGCTGGCCCATCGAGTGGTTCAGGGTCTGCCCGATGTTGTCGATGTCGTTGGTGGCGCGCGAGAGCACCTCGCCGCGCTGCTGCTTGTCGAAGTACGACAGCGGCAGCCGCGACAGCTTCGCCTGCACCTCCTCGCGCATCCGGAACATGGTCCGGTTCACCACCCGGTTCACCAGCCGTGTCGCCACCGCCATCAGCAGACCGGCCGCCAGGAACGTCACCAGGGCGAGCAGCAGGACGCCGGCGACGGCGTCGAAGTCGATGCCCCGGCCCGGTGTGAAGTCGGTGCTGCGGAGCATGTCGGCGATCTCGCCCTGCCCGCGTTCCCGCAGCGCGTCGAGGACCTGCTCCTTGGTCTGCCCGGCCGGCATCCGCCGTCCGACGATCCCCGCGAAGACCAGGTCGGTGGCCCTGCCGAGGATCTTCGGTCCGATCACGCTGAGCGCGACGCTCACGACCACGCACAGCACCAGGGCAGCGACCGTGACCCGTTCGGGCCTGAACCGGGCGACGAGCCGTCTGCCCGACGCCTTGAAGTTCAGCGAGCGGTTGTCGGGCCCGGCCCCGGCCATCATCCGTCCCATCGGCCCGGCCATCAGGCAGCCTCCGCTTCCGTCAGCTGGGAGAGCACGATCTCCCGGTAGGTCTCGTTGTTCTCCATCAGCTCGTGGTGGCGGCCGGTGCCGACGACGCGTCCCTCGTCCAGGACGACGATCCGGTCGGCGTCGCGGATGGTCGCCACCCGCTGGGCGACGATGACGACGGTCGCCTCGGCCGTCTCCCGGGCGAGCGCCGCGCGCAGGGCCGCGTCGGTGGCGTAGTCGAGAGCGGAGAAGGAGTCGTCGAAGAGGTAGATCTCCGGGCGCTGCACCAGCGTGCGGGCGATGGCGAGCCGCTGGCGCTGCCCTCCCGACACATTGGTGCCGCCCTGGGCGATCGGCGCGTTCAGGCCCCCCTCCAGCCGGCTGACGAAGTCCTTGGCCTGCGCCACCTCCAGCGCGTGCCACAGCTCCTCGTCGGTGGCGTCCGGATTGCCGTAGCGCAGATTGGTGGCCACCGTGCCGGAGAACAGATACGGCTTCTGCGGCACCAGGCCCACCGTCCTCGCCAGCAGCTTCGGGTCCAGGGTCCGTACGTCCACACCGCCGACGAGCACCTCGCCCTCGGTCGCGTCGAACAGGCGGGGCACCAGCCCGAGCAGGGTGGACTTGCCGCTGCCGGTGGAGCCGATGACGGCGGTCACCTCGCCGGGGCGGGCCACCAGGTCGACGGCCTTGAGCACGGGCTCCTCGGCCCCCGGGTAACGGAAGCCGGCGCCGCGGATCTCCAGATGGCCGTGGCGGCGCAGCTCGGTCACGGGAGCGGCGGGCGGCACGACGCTGGAGTCGGTGTCCAGGACCTCCTGGATGCGCTCGGCGCACACCTCCGCGCGCGGCACCATCATGAACATGAAGGTGGCCATCATCACGGACATCACGATCTGCATCAGATAGGCGAGGAACGCGGTCAGGTCGCCGATCTGCATGCCGCCGCTGTCGATGCGGTGGGCGCCGAACCACACCACGGCGATGGACGACAGGTTCACCACCGTCATCACGATCGGGAACATCAGCGCGAGCAGCCGGCCGGTCGCCAGCGACATCTCCGTCAGGTCCTCGTTGGCCCTGCGGAAGCGCTGTTTCTCGTACGCGTCGCGGACGAAGGCGCGGATCACGCGGTTGCCGGTGATCTGCTCGCGCAGCACCCGGTTCACCGTGTCCAGGCGCCTTTGCAGGGACCGGAACAGCGGGTGCAGCCGGCGCACGATCAGGGCCACGCAGATGCCGAGCACCGGGACGACGGCGACCAGGACGGCCGACAGCGGCACGTCCAGGCCGAGGGCGAGGACGACACCGCCCACGCACATGATGGGCGCCGACACCATCAGCGTGAACGTCATCAGGGCCAGCATCTGGACCTGCTGCACGTCGTTCGTCGTACGCGTGATGAGGGAGGGCGCGCCGAAGTGGCCGAGCTCACGCCCGGAGAAGGACTGCACGCGGTCGAAGACGTCCGCCCGTACGTCCCGGCCGAGGGCGGCGGCGGTCCGGGCGCCGAAGTAGACGGCACCGACGTTGCACACCACCTGGGCCAGCGAGATGCCGAGCATCACGGCGCCGAACCTCAGGATGTAGCCGGTGTCGCCCTTCACCACGCCGTTGTCGATGATGCGGGCGTTCAACGTGGGCAGGTAGAGAGTGGCGCAGGTCTGCAGGAACTGCAGCAGCACCAGGAGGGCCAGGGGTTTTCCGTACGGTCTGAGATAGGTTCGCAGAAGTCGTATGAGCACGCTGTTTCTTTTCGGGTCGGTGAAGGGGACGGCTGTGTCCCCTGGCCCCTATCGTCCGGTGCCCTCCCCGTGTTACCCCGGCCCGGCACCCCGCACGACCCGGCCGGGGGCCGCCGCCGGGCCCCGCCCGGCCGACGGCCCCCACGCCTCTCGGTCCACCGCACGGATGAACCGGTCCGAGTGAACCGATCTGCCCTGAATTCCCCCTTATGGGGGTTATTTATGGGGGGTGTTTACGGGGTGTTATGCCCGGAACGCCCCCGGATGGATCTGTTCGCGCACCGACACGTACTGCTGCCGCACCGCCTGACCCACCGCCAGGTCCTCACCGGGCTCCAGGACCTGGGCGACCGCGCCCTGCCAGGCCGGCGGGGTGCGCGGGTCCAGGGTGCCCAGCGACGCGCCGAGCGCCCAGGCGGCCTGACGGGCGGCGCCGATCGCGGCGTAGTCCGCGGGCTGCGGCACGACGACCTGCGCCCCGAACAGCGAGGGCGCGGCGGCCTGCACGGCGGGCAGCTCGGCGGCCTGCCCGAGCAGGAAGACACGGCGCACCTCCACCCCCCGGCCGCGCAGCACGTCCAGCGCGTCCGCGAGCCCGCACAGCATGCCCTCGAAGGCGGCCCGCGCCAGGTGCTCCGGCTTCATGGACTCGCGTCTGAGACCCACGAGCGTTCCGGCGGTGTGCGGCAGGTTGGGGGTGCGCTCGCCCTCCAGATAGGGCAGCAGGACGAGTCCGTGGGAGCCCGGCGTGGACTTCATCGCCAGCTCGGACAGGGCCTCGAGATCGGGCAGGCCCAGCAGCTCGGCGGTGCCGCGCAGGGCCCGTACGGCGTTCAGCGTGGTCACGACCGGAAGGTGCATGCCGGTGGCGTCGGCCAGCGAGGTGATCATCCCCGTCTGGTCCACGAGCGGTTCGGGGTGGACCGCCATCACCGAGCCGGAGGCGCCCAGCGACACCACGGCGTCGCCCAGCCCCAGCCCGAGCCCGAAGGCGGCGGCCATGGTCTCCCCGGTCCCGGCCGAGATCAGCAGCCCCTCCGGGGTCATGCCGGCCGCGTCCGAGGGGCCGATCACATCGGGGAGGGCGGCCTGGTGGCCGAGCGCCAGCTCCACCAGGTCGGGGCGGTAGGCGCCGGTGGCGGCGGACCAGTAGCCGGTGCCGGAGGCGCCGCCGCGGTCGGTGGTGCGGCGCAGCGGCCGGCCCAGCAGCTGCCACACCAGCCAGTCGTGCGCCTGCAGCAGCAGCGCGGTGCGCCGGGCGGCCTCGGGCTCGTTCTTGGCGAGCCAGCGCAGCTTGGTCACCGGCAGCGAGGCCTGCGGCACACAGCCGACCGCCTGCGCCCAGGCCTCACGGCCGCCGAGCGCGTCGATCAGATCGGCCGCGGCGACCTGGGCCCGTCGGTCGCTGCCGACCAGCGCGGGACGGACGGTGACGCCCTGGCCGTCGATCGGGATCAGCGCGTGCTGCTGCGCCGACACGCCGATCGCCTGCACCCCCTCCAGAAGGCCGCCGCCGGCGGCCTCCCCGAGGGACAGCAGCCAGGCCTGCGGATCGACGTCGGCGGGACGCCCACCGCTCTGGGGGCTCTCCACCGGGTGGGGGGCATATCCCTGCCTGAGCACGGAGCCGGTCTCCGTGTCGCAGACGACGATACGAGTGAAATCGGGTGAGCTGTCCAACCCGGCGACTATCCCCATGGCCAAAATTCTGCCGTATCGCCGCGCCGCTCCGAGTCATGGCCGCCCGGTACCACAGGGGTGTGCGCGGCGGTACGAGCGCGGGCGCCCGGTGGCCGGCCGCGCCGGTGCGGCAAGGCCGCCGGGGTGGTCCCGCGCCCGGCGGAGCGCCGGCGGGGCGACTGCGCCCGCTGCCCGCGGGGCGCCGTTCACGTGGTGCCCGTGCCCCAGTCGTCCTCACGGTTGCGGGAGCCGTTGGGGCCGTGTTCGCGCAGGGCGCGCATACGGTGGGCCACCGCCTCGGGGACACGGTCGCCGACCTTCTCGGTGACCGTGTGGTAGGCCCTGTCCGCGAACTGGCGGCCCTGCTGGGCGGCGCTCTCGGCGGTGTTGCGCACCGTGGGGTTCTGGGCGACCCGGCGGGCGGACTCCTTGATCTGCTCGTAGCGCTCGCGTCCGGCCCTCGCGCCCAGCACGAAACCCACAGCGAGCCCTGCGAAGAACGCGAGCCGGTAACGCATGATGGTCACCCTTCCCTTGCCTCGAGGCCACGCGCAGGGGTACTGGTTGGCGGAGCACCCCCCTGCTTGCGCTAATGTATGTGTCGCAGCGACCGCTCGCCCCCTGGCGGACACCCAGGTAGGTGCGTTCGATGCAACGAGGCATTCCTCCGTAGCTCAATTGGCAGAGCAGCCGGCTGTTAACCGGCAGGTTACTGGTTCGAGTCCAGTCGGGGGAGCTCGGTCCTCCGTAGCTCAATTGGCAGAGCAGCCGGCTGTTAACCGGCAGGTTACTGGTTCGAGTCCAGTCGGGGGAGCCTGATGAACGAGGACCCTGCGGGGTCCTTTTTCATGTCCGGTTTCATGCCCGGGTTCCCTGCTCGGGTCCCTCCCCCGGCTTCCCCTCCGATTTTTCCGTCCGGTTTCATGGTCTGCGGGAACCGCCGCGGCAGCGGTGGAGTCTTCAAGGTCGGGAGAGGCCGCGGAAGACGACCATCCGAAGCAGGAGATCGTATGAGCGGCTATGCTGCGGCAGACGGCACGCACACTTGTACGCGCCACGCCGTGACGGGGCGGTAGCTCAGCCGGTTAGAGCAACGGACTCATAATCCGTCGGCCGTGGGTTCGAGTCCCACCCGCCCCACCGCGCGGGCTCCGCCGCGGATACGTTGTCATCTGCGGCGGAGCCGGATCCCTCGCCACGCCGAGGGGGTCGCCCGACCGGATCAAGACCGTCTGCTTGCTTTGTGCACGTTGCTTTGTGCACGCCCGGTGCCCGCCCGAAGCGGACGACCCTCCGGAGCCCTGGAGCGCCTCTCCCGGCCCGCACGGTGACCGCCCCGGCCGGAACGGTCCGGGCCACGGCGGCCGGGACGAACCGCACCGCCCCCGACGGCGCGATCACCGGCAGCGCGATGCCGGGGACGTCCCCTGGTGAAACGCCCTCCACAGCGGCCACTGTGCAGGGGAGTGCCGGCGGCCGGTCCGCTGGGGAGGTGAGCAAGGTCTCAGGGGTGCCGGTCGCGGTGACGGCGAGGTGACCGAGGGGCAGTGGCGGCAGCGCCTCCCGGCCAGGCTTCGGGCCCCATGACATCCGCTTCGGCCAGAAGGTGCGTACGGGGTGCCGGCATCCGTGCGGGCGCCCTGGACCTGTCGAGGGCGGGGCGCCTGAGTGCATTGGCCGAGGCTTTTGGGGGACGTGGGCGTCCGTGTCCGCACGTTCGTGCCCAGGGGTGACTTCGCCCTCGTCGGCCCGCATCCCGGGCAGCGCGTCCGCGCCCAGCCGGCCGGCGGCACTGTCACCTGAACGGCGGAACGTGACATGCACCCCATCGGGGGGCGGATCAGGCTGGCTAGTGCCCCCACGAGGCAATCCCTGAAAGGGGAACCGCATGCGCATTCGACGAATTCTCGCCACCGTCATCGCCACGGGAGCCCTCGCCGGATCTGGCCTCGCAGGCGCCACCACCGTCACTGCCGCAGAGAATGCCCCCTCCTACGTCACCCCCGACGAGTGCGAGAAGGGCGGCGGCAGGGCCGCGATCGACGAGCCGGGCAACCTCTGCATCGGCGGCAAGCACCACGGAGAGAAGGTCGACTGAACCGCGGCCGGCTCCCTCACGCACAGGGCGCCCCGCAGCCATGCGCTGCGGGGCGCTCCCGTGCGGGAGAAGCCGGGCGCGGCCATGGTCCGTTCCCGGCAGAATCGTTCCGGCCGACAGGAATCAGGAACGCCGACCGGAACGACTGTGTGGGAGAAGGGCGGCTTCCGGCAGTCAGTGTTCCACGAGCGTGCGGACGAGCCGGGGACACGCGTCGTGCGGCGGGACACAATCCCTCGCCTGGCGCATCACCGCCGGTCCTGGACGGCCCTGTCGCCGGTGCCACCCCTCCGTGCCGCCACGGAGGTGCGGACGAGTCCGGTCCCGGTCGAGCGCACCGGAGTGCAGGGGAGCCGTACCTGTGCGGGGCGGGCTGGTGCGGGTCCGTCATGTTTGCGTTCCCGAGGGGCTGCGGCGCCGTGAAGAAGGCGGTCGGGCGGGTGGGCGTCGGTGGGCGGGACGGTTCACCTGCCCGCGTGTTCCAGGTCCTTGTGCGTGACCTCGGACACGTCCGGGACGACCCGGCCGCGCATCGTCCGCACCAGGAAGAACGTGGGGACGGCAGCGAGGACGAAGACGCAGCCCGCCACAGCGATGTAGGCGTGGATGCCGGCCGACGAGCTGACTTTCTCGCCCTCGAAGACGATCTCGTGGGCCCCGAGGACCGCCGACCCGATGAAGCTCATCGTCACCGAACCGATCGCCACCATGACCATGACCATGCTGGAGACGGTGCCCTGCCTCTCGGGCGGTGCGAGGACGGAGGCGAGGTTGAAGCCGGAGGTGACCAGTGAGCCCGCGGTGAGGCTGAACATGAAGGAGCAGACCACCGCGACCGGGAGGGTGTCGGTGCCGGCGGTGAACATCACGAGGGATGCCGTCGCGCCGAGCGTGATACCGGCGGCGAGGGGCCAGGCGGGACCCACCCGGGTTCCGATCCAGCCCGCCAGCACGCCGCCGAGCATGATCCCGACCGAGGGGATGCCGAACATCAAACCGAGTGCTCCCGGTCCGGCGATGCCGTATCCGAGGCCGTCGTCGGGATCGACGTCGACCAGCAGCCCGAACAGCTGGAGCATGCTCCGGTAAGCCCCGGTGCCCATCACGACGACGAGGAGGCCGAGCCCGAGGGCCGACGAGATGCCACGGATGTCGATCACGGGCTCCGGGACGCGGCTCAGGACGACGTACCAGACCAGCAACGCGGCCACACCGCCGATGAGGAAGGCAAGCGAGGCGCCACTCAGCCAGCCGAATTCCTGCCCGAGGCTGATGTACGCGAGAACACCCGCGAGGCCACCGCCGAGAGTGAGCGCCCCGGCGACATCGACCCTGCCCGGTGTCCGGTTGCGGGAGTCCGGGATCACACAACGGACGAAGACCGCGGCCATGCCCGCGAACGCGGCGGAGAGCACGAAGACGACCCGCCAGCCGAACGCATCGGTGGCGACCTCAAGGACGAACGGGGAGACGATCCCGAAGACCGCTGAGCCCGAGGTGATGACGCCGGTCACCACCATGGCGAACTTCGGCGCACAGAGGTCACGGACGATCGCGACGGTGAGGAACAGACCTGCGACCGCGGCGCCCTGGAGAACGCGTCCGAGGACGAAGACGCTGATGTGGGGCGCGAGCAGACACACGATTCCGCCCGTGCCGGCGACGAGGAGCGTGAGGATGAGGACTGTGCGTTTGCCGTGGATGTCGGCGCTCTTGCCCAGCAGTGGCGCCCAGGTCGCTCCGGCCAGCATCGCGCTGGAGTCGATCCAGGCGAACTGATGGGTGTCGAAGGCGTCGCTCAGCTCGGGAAGGACGAAGGTCGGCGAGGCGATCACGGTGTCGACCATGACGTTCACCAGGATGAGGATGGCGGCATGGCCGACGACTCGTCTGGTCCAGCCGGTGTGCAGCACTGCCGTCGGCTCATCCGTGGTGATGCCGGAGCTCATGTCGTGCATGAGCGCCTCCTTGTTGCTCTGGGTTGCTCTGCGCTGACCTGCGCTGATCTGCGCTGATCTGCGTCGGTCCGCTTGATCCGCTGTGACGGTCGGACGTTAGGGCGAGGCCGGGTTCAGGCCCTCGAGGTGCATGAGATCTGCGGCGGCGGCCCGAGTGGTGCACGAAAGTTCACCCAGCGGTCGCCCGTCCCCCGGGTGCTGCCCGTCCGCTCGGTGATCGCCGTCGGAGCTGGTCCCGGCGCAGGTGTGCCGGGGGTGCGGTGCGCCCTCCCGCGTCGGCTGGTGTCCACCGCACTCGTACCGGAAGGGAGGCCGGTCGGCTCGGCAAGGCAGGCCGGTCAGCGGTAGGCCCGCAGAAACGCGTCGACGCCTTCGGCGATGATCGTCAGGATCTCCGGCTTCCCCGCTTCGGCGTCTTCCCGGGCGTCGAGTGCGTCCAGGGCGAGACCGACCGTGAGAGCGGTGAAGTGCCGTGCGGCCAGGCCGGGATCCGCCGTCCGGATCTCGCCGGCCGCGGCCAGGGCGGCGAAGCGCTCCTCGAGCATCCGCTCGGGGCGTTCACGTGTCGCCTCGGCCAGCCGGGGGACGGCCCACCGCTGCGAGGTCAGTCGCCTGTAGGTCACGTAAGCGGACGACGGAAAGGCCTCGGTGACCACCCGTTGCCCGAACGCCGTCAAGGCTTCGCGCAGGTCGCGGCCCTGCGTCAACTCCTCTTCGAGAGCGGCACGAACGGTGCCGACCACCGCGTCGTGGGCCCGCTCGATCACCCGGAGGAAGATCGTCGCCTTGTCGGTGAAGTGGTCGTAGACGGTCCGCTTGGAGACCTGCGCCCGGGCCGCGATGGCGTCGACGCTCGTCCGCTCGTACCCCTCGGCGAGGAACAGCGCCTCCGCCGCTTCCAGGATCGCGGCCTTCTTGCCCTCCGAACGCCGTCGTCGTCCCGGAGTCTGAACCGCCGCGATGCCTCTGGACATGGTGCGAGCGTACTGTAGAGTCCAAAAGCACACCGGTCAGTGTGCTTTTGGAACCGGGTCGGCCGGCGTGCGCGACCGACAAGCCCGCCCCGGATCCTCTTGTCACCTTTCCGCCGTCCGTCTGGAGAGGCATGCGTGCACGCCCTGGCGGCGCGGCTGGGATTCCCCTGCTCGAAACGCTCGAGAAGCGCGTGCCGGACGCCGCACGGCGGGCGGGGACCCGACGACAGGGACGAGTGCCACCTGAACCTGTGCGGTCCGAGCGGCGACAGCCCTCTGCAACGGAGGTAGACACATGGGATTCGACCCGAGCGAGCACTGGGAGGGGTACCTCGCTCCGCCCAGGTTCGAGGAGTACTCGGCCAGGTATGCGGACTTCTTCCGGATGCGACGCGAGGACGGCATCATCGAAGCCCGCCTGCACACCGACGGCGGTCCCTACGTCCACACGCACGCCGCGCACAATGCGTGGGCGCGCGTGTGGCAGGAGATCGGCAACGATCCCGAGAACCAGGTGCTGATCATCACGGGCACCGGTGACAGGTGGATGACGGGCGACCCCAAGGGGCACAACCCCCGACCCGCCTGCGAGCTGGACCCCGACCACATTCATCAGCGGATGATGGACGGCTGGAAACTCATCGAGAGCTTCACCCACAGCATCGACATCCCGACGATCGCAGTTGTCAACGGCCCCGGTGTGCACACCGAGTTCGCCATGATGAGCGATGTGACGCTCGCGGCGCCGGACGCCGACTTCATGGACCCGCACTTCTGGCTCGGCTCTCCTCCCGGAGACGGCCAGTTCATGGCGCTTCAGGCTCTGATGGGTCCCAAGCGCGCCGCCTACTACGTCTATGCGGCCAAGTCGATTCCGGCGGACAAGGCCCTCGAGTGGGGCATCGTCAGCGATGTGCTCCCTCGTGAGCAACTGCTCGACCGGGCCTGGGAACTCGCACGGTTCATCATGAAGCGGCCGCGCTACACACGGTGGGCCACGCACAACATCGTGTCGCGGCACTGGAAGAAGGCGGTGACCGAGGACTTCGGCTTCCACATGGCACATCAGATGCTCGCCAACGTCGCCGGCAAGGCGCGTGTGCCCGATCCGGAGCTGCTTGCGGACTCCGAGGCGCGCAAGCTGTTCTGACGCCGCGTCTCGGCAGACCGGCCGGGCCCATGCCGTCGAGTCCGGCCGGCCTGCCGGGCGAGCGCGGAGAGTGCTGGTTCACGTCCGCGGCAGCAGCCGCTCAGCAGGGACTCAGCAGGGAAAGAGCCATGGATCCATGAGGACCTCGACCTTCGACGAGCTCGATCTCGCCATCGTGGACGCTGTGCGGTGCGCTCCGCGTGCGAGCTGGAGGGAACTGGCACCCGTTCTGGGGGTGGACGCGGCAACCATCAGCCGGCGCTGGTCGCGCATGCGGGAGGAGGGAGTCGCCTGGGTCACCGCGCATCCGGCGGGAAGTGCCACGCCCGCCTGCGCCCTGGTGGAGATCGTCTGCCTGCCAGGGCGGTCCGGCGAAGTGGCGGATGTCCTGGCCGCCGACGTGCAGGCGGCCACGGTCAAGGTGACCGCGGGTGCCCGGGATCTGCTGGTGCTGGCCCAGGCGCCCGACCTCTACAGGCTCTCCGCATACCTGCTGGAACGTGTCGGCCGCGTGCCGGGGATCACGCGTGTGCGCAGTCACCTTGTGACAGGGTCGGCCCTGGACGCCAGCCGATGGCGCGAAGGCGCCCTGTCCCCGGAGCAGCGCCGCCGCCTGGGAGCCGAGGCCGAGGCCGAGGCCCGCACGGGGCGCGGTGCTGTCCTGGAAGCTCCCGACCATCGCATTGTCCGGGCACTGGCCGACGACGGACGCATGCCCCTGCGGCGGATCGCCGAGCGCGTGGGGCTTGGACCTGTTGCCGTGCGGCGTCGGCTGACCCGGTTGCAGAAGACGGGTCTGATCACCTTCCGCTGCGACATCTCACGCCTCCTTTCCGGGCGTCCTGTGGCCGCTGTCCTGTTCGGCTCACTCCAGGCGCATGACATGGACAGCGTCCAGGGCCGCATCCGCAGGTTTTCCGGGGTGCGCTCGTGCAGCCTGGTGGCGGGGCCCCACAACGTGGTCGTCGATGCTTTGCTGCACACCACGGAGGAAGCCCATGACCTGGAGCGGAGCATGAGCCGGGAACTTCCTTCGCTCCGGTTCCAGGACAGGTCCGTGGTGCTGTACACGAAGAAGCTGCTCGGCCGCGTCCTCGACGAGGAGGGGCGGTCCGTGCGTGCTGTCCCCCTGGTGGCCGACGACCTCCCGGAGCACCAGGAGGCGCTGCACGAGCGCAGGCGCGCGGCAGCACTCCAGTGACGTACGACGGGAAGGGCGGCGCTCCCATGACGGGAAGCGGAAGCCTCCCATGACGGGGATCGGCCGGCGCCCCGAGCCGGAGCCCGGGGACCGCCGTTTGCCGGCGGGCACGCGCGGGCACCGCGCCGGACGATGCCGTGCTGCCGCCGGTGCGGACATGGGCACGAGACCGGCGGCACGCGGTCCGGGGCGGTGGACCACCGCCCCGGACGGGTCTTTGAGCGGGCGTCAGTTGAGGGTGTCGGGGTCGGGGCCGGTGCGCAGACCGCGGTCGAGCGCGGCGATGGCGTCCATCTCCTCGTCGGTGAGGGTGAAGTCGAACACGTCGATGTTCTCCCTGATGCGGGTCGGGGTGACGGACTTGGGGATCACGATGGTGCCGAGCTGCAGGTGCCAGCGCAGGACGACCTGGGCGGGGGACTTGCCGTGGCGTTCGGCGATGCCGGTGATCGTGGCGTCACCGAGAACGGCGCCCTGGGCGAGCGGGCTCCAGGCCTCGGTGGCGATGCCGAGCTCGGCGTGCAGGGCGCGCAGCTCCCTCTGCTGCAGACCGGGGTGCAGCTCGATCTGGTTCACGGCCGGGACGAGCGAGGCGCTGTCCAGCAGCCGGCGCAGGTGGGCGGGCTGGAAGTTGGACACGCCCGCGGTGCGGACCAGGCCGTCGGCCACCAGCTTCTCGATCGCCCTCCACGACTCCCGGTACAGGTCGCGGGCCGGCGTGGGCCAGTGGATCAGGTACAGGTCGACGTAGTCCAGGCCGAGCCTGGCCAGGGAGGCGTCGAAGGCCTTGAGGGTGGCGTCGTAGCCCTGGTCGGCGTTCCACAGCTTGGTGGTGACGAAGAGTTCGTCCCGTGCGATCCCGGAGGCCGCGAGCGCCTTGCCGACGCCGCCCTCGTTGCCGTAGATCGCGGCGGTGTCGATGGAGCGGTAGCCGGCCTCGAGCGCGGCGGTCACCGCGGCCGTGGTCTCGGCGTCGGGGACCTGGAAGACGCCGAAGCCGAGCTGCGGCATCCGGGTGCCGTTGTTGAGCGTGACGGTGGGGACCGGGACGGTCATGCGGGGATCTCCTTGGCTGGTGAGCAGAGGGTGCGGAGGATGGGGAAACCGGGCGGGCAGGGCGTCCGCGGCGCGCGCTGCGCGCCCGGAGGGAACGAGCGGGCGGCACCGGGAGCGGCCACCGGAAGGCCGGTGGCACCGGGCCGGCCGCGGGAGGGTCAGTGGCCCAGGGGAGCGGTCGTCCGCTCGGCGGGGGAGGCCGCCACGATCCTGTCGGGAACCCGGGAGCGGGTGCGGCGGTCGAGGAAGGCGGCGAGGAAGGACAGCAGCAGGGCGGAGCCGGAGAGCAGGGCACCGACCCAGTTGGGCGAGGTGTAGCCGAGGCCGGCGGCGATGGTGACACCGCCGAGCCAGGCCGCGAGGGCGTTGCCGAGATTGAAGGCGCCGATGTTGGCGGCGGAGGCCAGGGTGGGGGCGGCCGACGCCTGGTCCAGCACCCACTTCTGCAGCGGGGGCACGGTCGCGAAGCCCAGGGCGCCGATCAGCGTCAGCGTGATCGCGGCGAGGACCTTGTCGTGGGCGGTCGCGGTGAACAGCAGCAGGGCCAGGGACAGGGCGCCCAGCGAGGTGAACAGCATCGGCATCAGGGCGCGGTCGGCGAACCGGCCGCCGAGCAGGTTGCCCAGGAACATGCCGATGCCGAACAGCACCAGCAGCCAGGTGACGGCGGCGTCCGAGTAGCCGGCCACCTCGGTCATCATCGGAGCGATGTAGGTGATCGCGGCGAACACACCGCCGTAGCCCAGGACGGTCATCGCCATCGCGAGCCAGACCTGCACATTGCGGAAAGCGGCGAACTCCGTGCGCACCCGCGCCGTCTCGGGCCGTCCGGTCTCGGGCACGAGCCTGGCCACACCGAGCAGGCCGACGACCCCGAGGGCGGCGACGACGGCGAACGTCACCCGCCAGCCGGCGGCCTGGCCGAGGTAGGTGCCACCGGGGACACCGACGATGTTGGCGACGGTCAGGCCCGTGAACATCAGCGAGATGGCCGAGGCCTTCTTCTCGGGGGCCACCAGGTCCGCGGCGACGACGGAGCCGATCCCGAAGAACGCGCCGTGCGCGAGAGAGGCGACGATCCGCCCGGTCAGCATGACGCCGAAGACCGGTGCGAGCGCCGACAGCGCGTTGCCCGCGACGAACAGGCCCATCAGGAACATGAGCATCTTCTTGCGGGACACCTTGGTGCCCAGCACGGTCAGCAGCGGGGCACCGATCACAACGCCGAGGGCGTAGCCGGACACCAGCCAGCCGGCGGTCGGGATGGTGACGCCGAAGTCGTCCGCGACCTGGGGCAGTACGCCCATGATCACGAATTCGGTGGTGCCGATCCCGAAGGCCCCGATGGCCAGAGCCAGGAGCGCGAGAGGCATGGGGACGTACCTTCCAGATGATTGCGTGAGGCGTTTACGGGCGACGACAATAATTGCATGCGCGGGATATTTGCAAACGCGGGGTAAGTCGCTTCGGGTCTGCCGCCGTGTGCAAGCATGGGAAGAGCGGCCCGCTGAAGGAGGAGCGTCTGTGACCGCCACCGACCCCGCACTCACCGCCCTCGCCCAGGGCTGGTGTGCGCTCTCCCTGCTCCACAACAAGATCGAGGCCCGTATCGAACGGGCGTTGCAGGCAGAGCACGGCTTGAGCGTGCGCGAGTACTCGCTGCTGGACG
This sequence comes from Streptomyces thermoalcalitolerans, assembly GCF_039525155.1. Classification (NCBI taxonomy): domain Bacteria; kingdom Bacillati; phylum Actinomycetota; class Actinomycetes; order Kitasatosporales; family Streptomycetaceae; genus Streptomyces; species Streptomyces thermoalcalitolerans. Next base: position 39,049 of record NZ_BAAAHG010000042.1, read on the forward strand.
TGCTCAGCCGCCAGCACGACGGTGAGGGCGGTCATCTGCAGATGCGGCAGGTCGCCGACGCCGTCGTGCTCAGCCAGAGCGCCACCACGCGTCTGGTCACGCGCCTGGAGGACCGGGGACTGCTGTCGCGCTACCTGTGCCCGACGGACCGCCGGGGCATCTACACCGATGTCTCCCCGGCCGGTCTGGAGCTGCTGGAACGGGCCCGGCCCACGCACGACGCCGCACTGCGCGAGGCGCTCGACGAGGCCGCCCGGGACCCCCGACTCGAGCCGCTGGTCCGGGCCGTCGAATCACTGCCCCGCCAAGTGCCGGCTGCGTCCTACTAGAAGCGGCGCGGCCTTGGAGTCCGGCGCGCGGCCCGGGCGGGGGAGAGGGCCGCGCGGGCATCACCGCCGGGTCATGGGCGGGCAGGCCGCGGGGGAGGGGGGAAGCGGGGAAACGGGGAAAGTGCCTCAGCCATGACGGTGGCCCCGGACATCGGTCCGGGGCCTTTGTTCCTCAGGGGACATTCATCAAGGGGACATTCCTCAGGGGGCGTCGTCGTCGGCGGCGTCGGAGGTGTCGGGCAGGTCGTCGCCTTCGCCCTCGGCCTGGGAGGGAGTCGGATACGGCGTGTCCGGCGCTTCGGCGGACTGCGAGTCGGCGTCGTCGCGTTCGCCCTCGGCCTGGGAAGGGGTGCGCTCTCTCATGGCGGTGACTCCTGCGGACGGGGCTGATCGTTCGTCCGTGCACCGGGTACCCCGGAACACACTCCGCCACCGCCGCGCCTCCCGCGCACCGACGCCACGCGCCCGCGCTGACGCGGCGGGCGGGGTGCGCTGCCGTGGTCCGCGAGCCACGGCGGGATCCGGACGACCGGCCCCTCAGGCCCCCAGCGGGTCCAGGATCAGCGGCTCGATGCGGCCCTCCAGCATCGCGCCCAGCCCCTGGACCGCGCACAGCTCGGGCTGCTCGGCGATGTGCACTGGCATGCCGGTCGCCTCGCGCAGCATCTGGTCCAGCCCCGGGAGCAGGGCCGAGCCGCCGACCATCATGATCCCGCGGTCCGCGAGGTCGGCCACCAGGTCCGGCGGGCACTCGCGCAGCACCCGGTAGAGGCCGTCGAGCACGGCGGTCAGCGGCGCCTGGATGGCCTTCCGCACGGCGGCGGTGTCGACCCGGACGGACCGGGCGAGGCCCGTGGCCACGTCCCGTCCGTGGATCTCGGTGGAGGCCGGGCCGTCCAAGGCCAGCCCGTTGTCGGACAGGGCGAGCTGCAGCGGCCGTACCGACTGGCTGGGCAGCACCAGTGAGTGCGCCTGGCGCAGGTGCTGCACGATCGCGTGGTCGATGGCCTCCCCGCCGACGGGAATGCGCTCGGCGGTGACGATCGAGCCGAGCGAGAGGACGGCCACCTGGGTGGCCGCGGCCCCGCACACCATGATCATGGTGGCCTCGGCCCGCTCCACGGGCAGTCCGCAGCCCACGGCGGCGGCGATCAGCGTGTCGACGAGTTCCACCCGGCGGGCGCCGAGCCCGAGCAGGGTCTCGACGGTGGCCCGCTGGGCCAGCGGATCGGCGTCGTGCGGGGTGCAGGCGGCGGCCCGCAGCCGGGGCTTGCGGCGCAGGGTGCGGCGTATGTCCTCGCCGAGCAGATGCCGCAGCATGCGCTGTGCCATCTCGATGTCGACGACCGTGCCGCCGGAGACCGGGCGGACCACACGGATGTGGGCCGGGGTGCGGCCGGTCATCCGCTCCGCGAGCTCCCCGACCGCGATCAGGGCGCCGTTGCGGGTGTTCACCGCCGCGACCGAGGGCTGGTCGACGACGATCCCCGTGCCCTTGACGTACACCCGGGTCCGGGCCGCCCCCAGGTCGACGGCGAAGTGACAGCGGCGCAGCTGCTCCAGACTGGCGGCCATGGCGGATCCTCCTGAGAGCGCGGACCGTCGCGGCCACCGGACGGCGGCCTCCCTGGCATCGTGCGGGGAAAAGGGGAGGGGGCGCCCGTTCTGGAGGGCCGGGAGAGGTGCCGCCGAATGGATGAATTTTTATGACGATTCATCAGGTGGACGGTGTGTCTCGTGGCCCACGATCCCCCGGATGACACCCAGCTCGAGCAGATCCTGAGGGCGGAGCCGGAGCCGGTCGGCCACGGCCGGCACCTGCTCGGGCGGCTGCTTGAGTATCGCGGCGGCGAGCTCGGGGGCGATCACCGAGAAGTAACTGTCCGGCGTGGCCCAGGTGTTGCCGGGCGCGGCCAGGGCGAGCGCGCCGCCCGAGCCGCCCTCGCCGATCACCAGTGTGGTCAGCGGCGTACGGGCGGACGCCACCGCGTCGAACAGATCGGCGATCGCGGCGCCGACGCCCTGCCGCTCGGCCTCCGCGTCGTTCGCGGCGCCCGGGGTGTCCACCAGGGTCAGCACCGGAATGCCCAGCCGGTCCGCGAGCCGGATCAGCCGGGCGGCGACGCGGTAGCCGGCGGGCCGGGTGGCGGTGCCGGTCTGGGCGGCGTAGGCGACGGTACGGCCCTCGTGCTCGCCGAAGCCGCACAGCATCCCGTCGTCGGTGCCCCCGCAGCGGTCGCCCCGGACGGCCACCCGCCGGGTGAAGTAGGCGTCCAGATAGCGCTCGGCGCGCGGGCGCCGGGGAGAGCGGGCCCGCTCGACGGCCTCCCAGCCGGTGGCGGGAAGGCCCGGTGCGCCGAGGGCCCGGGGAGGCGGGGCGGCCGCCGTGGACGGGCGTGTCAGGAGCCGCAGCCACAGCCCCAGCGTCCGGCGCAGCTCCTCGGGCCGGACGACCGCGTCCACCGCACCGGCCGCCAGCTGCGCCCGCGCGGTGTAGGCCGCCGGGTCGGCGTCCGGCGGCCGGACCCGGGAACCGGCGAAGCCGACCTGGGCGCCGGGCAGGGCGAGGACCACATCGGCACCGGCCCCGAGGGCCGCCCAGCCGCCGCCCGTCGTCGGGTCGCGCAGCACCGCCGTCTGCGGCAGACCGGCCTTTCGGACCAGCGCGGACTGCCGGGCCACCCGCTGGAGCTGGGTGAGGGCGAGCATGCCCTCCTGCATCCGGCTGCCGCCGGTGGCGATCAGCGGGACGACCGGCAGACGGTGCTCGCGGGCATGGGTGTACGCCGCCTCCAGCCGGTCGCCGCTGTGCCGGCCCAGCGAACCGCCGAGGAAGCCGAACTCGAAGGCGATCAGCACGGCCCGGGTGCCCTCGATGTGCGCGGTGCCGCAGACCACGGACTCCTGCTCGCCGGTGCGCCGGGCGGCCCGGACGCGCGAGGCGCCGTAGCCCTGCCAGCCGAGCGGGCCGTCGGACCCCGGCTCCCCCGGGGCACCGGGCAGTTCGCGGAAGTCGTCGGTGACGAGGGCGAGGACCTGCCGGGCGGAGAGCCGCTCGGCCCGCTCAGCCATGGGTCAGCGCCCGTTTCATGATCTTCCCCATGTCGTTGCGGGGCAGTGCGTCGAGGACCCGGACGACGCGGGGCCGCTTGTGCGGGGCGAGCCGCCGGGCCACATGACCGGCCAGCTCCTCGGTGCCCGGCGGGGACTGCGGGTCCGCCGGCACGATCCAGGCGACGATCCGCTCGCCGAGGTCGGGATCCGGCTCCCCGGTGACGGCGGCCTCGCGCACCCCCGGGTGCTCCAGGAGCGCGTTCTCGATCTCCCCCGCGCCGATCTTGTAGCCGCCGCTCTTGATCAGGTCGGTGGCCTTGCGGCCGACGAGACGGACACAGCCGTCGCCGTCGCGCACCGCCATGTCCCCGGTGCGGAAGAAACCGTCGGCGGTGAACGCGGCGGCGGTCGCGTCGGGCCGGTTCAGATACCCGGTGAACAGGTTCGGCCCGCGCACCTGGATCTCGCCGACCGTCTCCCCGTCGTACGCCGTGATCTCCGTGCCGTCCTCCTCCACCAGCCGCAGCTCGACCCCCGGCAGCGGCACCCCGACCGTCCCCGCGCGCGCCTCGCCGTCGGCGCGCACGCTGGTGTTCATCAGCGTCTCGGTCATGCCGTACCGCTCGATCACCCGCCGGCCGGTCGCGGCCGTGATCCGCTCGTGGTCGTGCACGGGCAGCGCGGCGGATCCGGAGACCAGCAGCCGCGCCCCCGCGAGCGCCTTGACCAGCTCCGGGTCCCCGGGCAGCGCCTCCGCGATCCGGTGGTACATGGTCGGTACGCCGAAGAGCATGGTCGCGCCGCTGTTCAGCTCCCGTGCCACGCCCTCGGTCGTGAACCGCCCCAGATGCCGGACGGCGCCGCCGCGCCGCAGCGGCCCGAGGACACCCAGCACCAGCCCGTGCACATGGAACAGCGGCAGCCCGTGCACCAGCACGTCCTCGCTCGTCCACTGCCAGGCGTCGGCGAGCGCGTCCAGCGTGGCGGCGACGGCCCGGCGGGGGATGACGGCGCCCTTGGGCGGGCCGGTGGTGCCCGAGGTGTAGACGATCAGCGCCGGGTCGCCGTCGTCGGCGTGGTCCTCGGGAACGGGACCGCTCGCGCGGATGTCGACGTCCACACGCTCCCGCCCGGCCGGCGCGGCCGGCAGCTCGTCCCCGGCCGCCGCGAGCACCAGCGAGGGCGCGCTGTCGCCCAGGATGTGCCCGAGCTCCTTCTCCCCGGACCTCGGATTGAGCGGCACGGCGGCCACCCCGGCCAGCAGCGTGCCCACCACTCCGACGGCCGTCTCCAGCTCCGGGGTCGCCCACACGGCCACCCGCTCCTGTCCGCGCACCCGCGCGGCCACCGCCCCGGCCGCCGCCGCGAGCTGCGCATACGTCAACGACCGGTCGCCGAACCGCAGGGCGACTCGCTCACCGGAACCGCCCGTCAGGGCGGGAGAATCACCCGTCAGGGCGGGAAAGAGGGAGGACACGCGGCGACTCCTGGTGACTCCGTGGCTCTCGTGGGCTGCTGTGCCGTCCGGGGACGACATCTCGTCCGGGGACGACATCTCCGTCCTACCCAAGACCGACGCCGTTTGCCGCCGCGGCCGTGTCGCCCTGGTCACGCCGGGTCGCCGTCCGCGCCGTCTTCGTGCCCCACAGGACGATCGCGCCCCGGCCCCGGCACGCGCCCCCGGCCCCGGCACCGCGCCGCCACCGGGCCCGGGCACAAGCCGGTCATGAACCGGAGACGAGTCCGCACCCGGACGTGAGGATCACACCCTGCGGCCGGAGTCACCGAACTCACCGGAGTCAGCGGTCGTCGATCCGCGTGCGCTGCAACAGCCCCCAGGTGAACTCCGCCACGACCCGACGGCTCACGCCCTGGGCGTCCGGGGCCCGGAACGCCAGCCCCCAGCGGGTCGGGGCCGTGCCCTCCAGAGGACGGGCCGGGGCGAAGGCACGGGCCACCTCGTCGACCGTGCAGGACCAGGGGGTGAGGTCGTCGAGGGTGCGCAGGTCGGGGCCCTCGGCACCCGGGGCACGGACCAGCCACTCGTTCCAGACCTGGCCGCCGGGGGCGACCAGCACCTCGAAACGCAGATCGGGCCAGAGGGGGACGGGCCACTGCCGGACCTCGCAGTCCAGGTCGCCGACGCGGCGGACGGCCGTCGACTCGGGGGCGCCGAGGAGGGAGCCGTAGCGCGCCGCCGCCGAGCGGGACCGCGGGGAACGGACCATCGCCTGCCAGCGCCTGTTGGCCTCCCGCAGATCCGCGGAGGAGGCGCCCAGCGCACGGCGGGCGTCCTCCACCAGGTCCGGATTGTGGTCGGCCATGCGGCGCAGCAGCACCAGCTGGAAGTCGAGCGGGGTGAAAGGGGCGGCGGGGCGCTTTCCGGAAGGCGTCGGCATGGGATCCATCGTCGCCCACCCGGACCTCGGCCGTCCGGTCCGTGCCCGCCGCCGGGCGGCCCGCTGTCCGCCCCTTGCCCGGACTCCCCTCCCCTTGCCCGGACTCCCCTCCCCTTGCTCAAACCTTCCCCTTGCCCGGGCCTCCTTGCCCGGGCCTCCTTGCCCGGGCCTTCTCCCATTGCCCGGACATCCCGCGGTGACTAGCCTGTGTTCGCCATGCCGACAGCCTGTTGGTACGGCGAACAGGCCTGTTTCCAGAGAGGGGCCGGTCGTGGGACGTCTCGTACCCGCCGTGACCCGGGCTCTCGGCGTACTCGAGATACTCGAGCTCTTCCCGGAGGAGGACGGGACGCTCTCCGCCCCCGGGATCGTGCGCGGGCCGCACCTGCCGCGCACCACGGTGCACGAGCCGGTCACCACGCCCGTCGCACGCATCCCGGACGGCGCCGAGCCGGCCGCGACGACCCTGGACGGCATCACCGGTCCGGCCGCCCCGCGCGAGGCCCCGCGCGGGATCCGGCAGCGGGGCGTGGCCGTGGAGAGCCGCGAGTCCGGCCCGGACGTCCCGTGCGTGGCCGCGCCGGTGCGCGACCGCACCGGAGAGGTGGTTACGGCCCTGTCCGTCCCGGTGCCCGCGATCCGCCGGAGCGAGGAGCGCCGGGCGGAGCCGGAGCAGCTCGCCGTGAGGGACGCCACCGGACTGCCGGAGCGCCTCGGACACCGGAGCACGGCGTGACGGCGTACGAGGTCGCGGTCCGCGCCCGGGCGGAACTGGGCGAGGGCCCCACCTGGGACGCGGCGGCCGGGCGGCTGATCTGGGTGGACATCCTCTCCTGCCGGGTGCACACCTACGACCCCGTCTCGGGCCGGCGCACGGTGCGGACGACCGAGCAGCACGTGGGCGCCGCCAAGCCCCGCGCCGGCGGCGGACTCGTCCTCAACCTCCGCGACGGGGTGGGGCTGGTGGACCCCGACGGCACCTTCCGGATGCTGCACCACGACCCGGTCCCCGGCCGCCGGGGCAACGACGCCGCCGTGGCCCCCGACGGCTCCCTGTGGGCCGGCACCATGCGCTACGACGAGGCCCCGGGCGGCGGCACCCTCGTCCGCCTCACCGGCGACGGCACGGCCGAGGTGGTGCTGCCCGAGGTGACGGTCAGCAACGGCACCGGCTGGAGCCCCGACGGCCGCCTGATGTACTACGTCGACTCACCGACCCGCCGGATCGACGTCTTCGACGTCGACGGCGAACGGGTCACCGGCAGACGGCCGCTGGCCCGGATCGAGGAGGGCGCCGGCTTCCCGGACGGTCTCACGGTCGACGCCGACGGCTGCGTCTGGGTGGCCCTGTGGGACGGCGCCGCGATCCGCCGCTACACCCCCGACGGCACCCTGGACCGCGTGCTTCCGCTGCCCGTCCGCCGTCCCACGGCCTGCGCCTTCGGCGGCCCCGGTCTGACCGACCTCTACATCACCACGGCCCGCACGGGCCTGCGGGACCCCCATCCCCTGTCCGGCTCGCTCCTGGTGGTGCGGGACGCGGGCCGGGGCCTGCCCGCGCCGGCGTTCGCGGGCTGACGGCCGGCTCCCCGTGCCCGGCCGCCCGGCCCCTGATGCCCCCTCAGTGCGCTGCCCCCGGTGCTCCGCGGTGCGCCACCCCCTGGCGTTCCGCGGCGCGATGCCCCTGCGGGCTCAGCCTCCCGTCCGGTCCAGCTCCTTCAGGATCTTGCGTTCGTCCGAGGTCAGCGGGGGAGCGGAGAGCGGCGGGAGAAGAGGGCCGTTGAGAACGGAGAGCAGGGTGCCGGGGTGCAGCAGACGCCCGGGGCCGGTGCGCATGCTGGTGACGTCCCACAGAGCGGCGGCGGCACGGTAGGAGCCGGTGGCCGCCCTCGTCAGACGGCGGCTGTAGGACGTGACCAGCCGGTCGGCGAGACCGGGCCGGGCGCCGCGGACGTCCGGGTACCAGACGTCCTGGCTGACGGCCGCCGTCCAGGCCATGGCGACCGGGCGGGCGGCGCCGCGCTGCACACGGCGGGCCAGACCGGGGCCGTCCGGGCCGAGGCGGCGCAGCTCCTCGCCCAGCAGCCGCGCCTGGAACGCGGCCACCGACATGCCCTGCCCATAGGTCGGGTTGAAGGTGGCGATCGCGTCGCCGAGGGCGACGAAACCTTCCGGCCACTGCGGCAGCCGCTCCAGATAGCGGCGGACATTGCTGGTGCTGCGGCTGACGTACACCTCGGTGAGGGGTTCGGCGCCGGAGACCAGCCGGCCCACGATCGGGGAGGGCAGGTCGAGGGCGTAGCGCAGGAACTTCTCGGGGTCCGACGGCGGCTCGCCGCCCCGTGTGCCGGCCAGGCTGACCATCCACTGGTCGCCCTCGATCGGCAGCACCATGCCGCTGCGGCCCGGCCGGGCCCCGTACGGGTCGGACTGCACCATCGTCAGCGGGAACTCCTCGGCTCCCGCGGGCGTGCGGTACAGGCGGGTGGCGTTGACCTGGCCGGCGTCCACGGTCCGCTGCCGCACCCCGGTGATCCCGAGCTCCCGCAGCCAGGTGACGACCCGTGAGCCGCGCCCGCTCGCGTCGACCACGAAGTCCGCGGCCAGCTCCTCCTCCCCGGCGGGGGCCGCCGTGCGCACCCCGCGCACACGCCGTGCGTCACCGATCAGGCCCACGGCCTGGACCTTGCGGATCTCGGTACGGGTGTGGGCGAGGACGGCGGAGCGCACCGTCCAGTCCAGCAGCGCGCGTGTGCAGCTGAGCATCACCGGTCCCTCGTGCCGCCAGCGCCTGAACCAGCCCTCGGGCGTCAGGACCACCATGCCCCGGCCCAGCGAGATCTCCCGGGCGCCCGCGGTCAGCAGCCGCCCGCGTATGCTCCTGCCCGGCACCAGTTCCTCCAGGGCGGCCAGACCGCCGGCCATGAGCAGATGGGCGTGGCGTCCCTGGGGCAGCCCCCTGCGGTGTTCGGGTCTGTCGGGCAGGGTGTCGCGTTCGAGCACGACCACCTCGTCCATGACGTCGGACAGCACCGCCGCGGCCAGCATGCCGGCCAGACCGGCACCGATGACGACAGCTCTGCGGTGGTTGGGGGACATGGGGCTCCTCGGAGTCGGCCATGGGCTCAGCCATGGGAGGTCCTCAGTGTTCCTTCTGGTGCGGTGTTCTCGGCGGACGAGCGGACCAGCGCCTGCGCCAGTTCCACCAGCCCGCTGGTTCCTGACACCTCCGTGGCGTGGAGGCGGTGGCCGCTCGGCACCGCGAGCGGCTCCTCGCGGGCGGCGGCACGGCGCGCGGCGTCGGCGAGCATGGCCGCCTCCGCGGCGATCCGGGCCTCGTGCGCGGTGCGGCCCGCGCGCAGGGCGGCGGCCAGCGCGCGCTCACGGACGCGGTCGTCGAAGTACGGGGCGAGGCCCAGCAGGGCGTCGTGGATGGACACCTCGCGCCACTGCAGACGCGCCTGGGGCAGCAGCCACCAGCCGCTCGGCGGCCTGGGCGCGGTGGACCCGAGCCGGACCCGCGCCCACAGCGGGCCCAGCCGCCGGTAGTCCCGCAGGCTGCGCACCTGCGCCCGCACCGCCGGAAGCAGCCGGGGCAGGACGAAACCGGCGGAGCACAGCAGTGCGCCGAGCGAGGCCATCGGCGGGGCGACCTTCGTCGACAGCACATCCAGGTCGTGCCCCGACCAACGCGCCACGACGGCCGTGTACTTGGCCAGCTGAAAGCCCACCACGTCCAGCAGTGACCCGGCCAGGATCAGCCGCAGCCCGGCCCGCAGCAGCCCGGTGACCTCACGGCTCCACTTGACGCACAGCACGCACATCGTCAGCGTCGCCGCACTGTGCCCGAGCAGATAGAGCAGGATCATCTCGCGCAGATACGGCGCGTTGGCGTAGTACGTGTCCAGGTCGGTGAGCCGTTCGGTACGGGCGTCGCCCAGCGCGAACAGCCCGACGATCACGACGATCAGCGGCCCGTACGCGGCGATGCTCCGCAGCACCATCCGCCGCACCCGCCGGGGAGGCCCGCCCTTCCAGTGGATCAGCAGGATCAGCAGCGAGCAGCTGTACGCGGAGAGCATCCCGTACGTCAGCGGCGCCCCGAAGTTGGGAATGCCGGTGAGCCGGTTCACCGTCGCCAGGGTCAGCGGCGCCGAGCACACGAACACCAGCGAGCCGAGCACGATCGCCGCACAGGTGGACACGGTCAGCGGATCGCGCAGGGCGGTACGCGGCCGGCGCAGCAGGACGACGGCCGACATCCCGAAGATCCCGGCCGCCAGATAGATGACAAGACTCACCCGGACCACCCCCGCCCGCGGGGGACGGAGCCCGGCGCGGCGGGACGCTCCGGGGGCGTCCGGCCCGGCCCGCGCCGCGGCGGACCCGCTGCCCGCGGACCGTTCATGCCGTGCCCGTGGGGGTCGGGCCGGCGGGAACGCGGCGCGGCGGAACGGGCAGGGGCTCGGTCAGGGCGTCGGCGATGCGCAGGAGGGCGGAGGGATCCGGGAGCCGGACGGCCAGGCGGGCGGGGGCGCCGGACGGCGGGGCGGTGGCATCGTCGCGCACCGCCGCGGTGATGACCGCCGCCCAGGCGACGGCCTCGGCGCGCTCCCGGTCGCCGGTCGCCTCCAGCACCGCCTCACAGGTCCGCTCGTACAGGGAGCGGTCGAAGGACGCGTCCAGGTGGCCGAGCGCGTTGTGGATGCTGGTCTGCCGCCACATCAGCCGGGTGACGGGGGACGCCCAGCGCGGCCGGGGCAGCCGCAGCCGGCGGCGGGTGAGCACCCCGTCCAGCACCCGCTCCAGCGGCTCCAGCCGCGTGTACGCCCGCCAGGCCCGCCGCCACTCGGTCAGCCGGGGCCCGGTCAGCGGCACCAGGACGCCCACCGACGTCAGCAGCGCGCCCAGCCCGGCCGCGACGGGGGAGACGTTCGTGCCGAGCGCCGACCAGTCCCACCCGCACCAGCGGGCGACCACGGCGACGAGCTTGGTCACGCTGTACCCGGCGCCGCACAGCGACCCCAGTCCCAGGACCAGCAGCCCCGCACGCAGCCAGCCGTCCACCTCGCGCGCCCACCGCACCGCGGACACCGTGGTGACGCTGACGGCGGCGAGGTGCCCCACCAGATACAGCACGATCATCTCGGCGATGAACGGCGTCGTCGCGTAGTAGGTGTCCAGGTCGGTGCGCCGCTCCACCGGCGCCTCGCCGAGCGCGAAGGTGACGGCGATGCCGATCAGCACCAGCGTGTAGGCCACGATCCAGCGCCGCGCCACCCGGTGCACCCGCTCGCCGCCCCGCCAGTACACGATGAGGACCTGGGAGGCCGCGCTGTAGGCGGTGATCGACGCGTACGTCAGCGGCGCGGCGAGGTTCGGGACGCCGCTGAGCCGGTTGATCGCGCCCACCGTCGGCGGCGCCCCGAGGAGGAAACAGGAACCCGCCAGGCCCAGCACCGCGCAGATCGCCCGCAGATACGGATCGCGCCGGTGCCGCAGCAGGTCCGGGGCCTTCACCAGCAGCCCCAGCCACAGCACACCACAGCTGACATAGTTGATCAGGCCGCTCATCTTCCCCGAGTCCCGCGGTAGTTGAGCGCCGCCCCGATGCGTCCGGCCAGGTCCTGCGCACCGTCGGCGCCGACGGACCCCGAGTCCGCCGGCTCCTCCAGCCAGGTCCGCAGCCGACGGCCCATCAGCATGCCGAACCGGTCGGCCTCCTGCTCGTCCGCCAGGCTGAAGTCGGTGCGCGCCGCCACCGGCCGGGGCGGCCCCGCGACGGGAGCGGTGTCCGCCCCGGCGGCCCGTCGGTGCATGTGCCACACCTCATGGCAGAAGATCACGATCTGGTGCCACACGGCGGCCCGCTGGTCCACCACGACCACGTCCTGTGTCTCGCCCTCCAGCCACAACCCGCTGGCGGTGTGCGGGGGGAAGACCTCCCGGCGGACCACGACCGGGCGGCCCCGCCAGGCGCCGACGGAGTCGACGAGCGCGGCGAACAGTGTCTCGGGGTCGGCGGGAACCGGCACCCGGATGGGGTCGATGAGCGCATCGGCCAGCCGCCGCATCTCCCTCTTCCTACGCACCGTCCTCCCCCGTCGCTCTCTTGCGCCTGTCCCCATCATTCCCGGGTGCCGGGTGCGGAGAAAAGGCTTGCGCAGCGCGTTCACTCATGGACGGGCACACTCCCCGCCGGTGCCGAGGCCCGCTGCCGTACCGCCGCGATACGGTCGGGGTGGCGCAGTGCCCGGGAGACGGCGCCGATCTCCCGCAGCAGCTCCGTGGTGTCACGGTCGCCGTCGTCCTCGGGCAGGCGCTCCCGCCGCTCCACGACGTCCAGGATCGCCACCGCGGCGGCCAGCGCCCTGGCCTCCTGGGGAGCGAACCCCAGCTCCAGCGCGGCCCGGTGCGCCCGCCGGTGCAGCTCCTCGTCGATGCGGCGGGCCAGCGGCAGCAGCACGTCGCGGATGAACGTCTCCCGCCGGGTCAGCCTGAGTTCCGGGCCGCCGCGCGGCAGCCGGGCCGGCCCCCGGCCGTTCACGGTCCGCATCAGCAGGTACAGCGGCCGCAGTTCGTGGTGGGCGAGCCGCACATGCCAGCGGTCGTGCAGATACTGGCCGGCGTGCGGGAGGATGAACCCCACCGCGATCATGATGGCCGACACACAGGCGACGGGCGGTGCCACGTCCGTGCTCAGCCAGTCCAGGTCGTGCCCGGTCCAACGGGCCGCCACGGCGGTGAACTTGGAGGCGTCGAACAGCAGATTGAGGCCGTAGCCGATGCCGAGCGACTTCAGGCCGCAGCGCAGCCAGACGTCCAGTCCGTCGGTGCGCACCCAGTTCCACAGCACCCGCGAGGTGATGAGCACGGCCACGCAGTGCGCGAGCAGATAGAGCACGATCATCTCGCGCAGATACGGCGTGTTGGCGTAGTACGTGTCCAGGTCCCGCAGCCGCTCCACGGGCACGTCGGCGAACGCGAACAGCACCCACAGCGCGACGATCACCCCCGAGTAGGCCGAGACGACCCAGCGCGTGGCGCGCCGGGTCGCGGCCGAACGGTCGGACAGCCCGTTCCGCCAGGCGATGATCAGCAGCAGACAGGCCCCGCAGAACGCGGTGAGCAGCGAGTACACCCAGGGCGCCGAGATGTTCGGCACCCCCGTGACCCGGTTGGTCCAGCGGATCGTCGACGGTGCCACGAACACGAACACCGCGCAGGCGAGCAGCAGCAGTCCGCCGACCGCGCGCAGCATCGGGTCCTGCCACAGCCGGATGATCGTGGGCAGTTTGATCACCAGCGCGGCGGTGAGCACCGCGGCCGCGATCCAGAAGGAGAGGGAGGACTGGCCGGCCAGCACGGCGGGATCCAGGGCGAGCCGGACGGGCCCGGTGGCCGCCCCGGCTAAGTCCATGACCACACTCCCTGCTCCTTCCGGTGCCTCCCGCTGGGCGGACGGTTCGAGCCTACGCGGCTTGAGCTGCTCGCGTCAGGTGATCCGGTGACCGGGACCTGAGCGGAAACGACCGCGGCCCGCCGCGTTCCGCGCACACGGTGCCGGTCCGGCTCAGCGCCCCGGCGAGTCCACCGGTTCCACCGGCACCCCGCCCGCCGCCGCGCCCAGCAGCCTCAGCCGCACCCGTCCCGGCCCCGACAGCGTGGTGAGTTCCGAAAGGACCGCCAGGGCCAGGGTGTTGGTGCCCCGGGTGCGCAGGATGCCGTTCGGCAGGACGAAGGTGCGCCGGGGGCCCGTGCCGTTGATGTACTGGCCCATGTTCCAGCCGTTGAGGAAGATCTGCACACGGTAGGAGCGGTACCGGTCGTCGTCCAGGGTGAGCCCGACCGAGGCGTCGACGTCCGGGGGCACGTCCAGTGCGAAGGTGGTCCGGTACCAGGTCACGCCCTGCCGCCGCACGGCCCGGGGGAAGCCGACCCGCTCCCAGTCGTGGTCCGGGAAGCCGGGCAGGTGCCAGCCCTCCCGTTCCCCGTACAGCCCGCCGTTGTTCAGGGGCCCGCGCACCGGGTCGGGCGCCGCCGTGCCCTGGAGCCGCCACCGCACCCTCGGTGTGCCCCCGCCGAAGGAGACCGCCGCCAGCCCGCGCGCCGCCCCGCGGGTGCCGTGCGCTGTGCCGTCCCGGTCGTGCCGCGTCCGCCGCACCAGCACCGACAGCACGTGCCGGCCGGGCGTGCGCAGCGGCGGATCCACCGGGAAGACCGCCGTGCCCGTCCCACTCCCCTCGGGGAGCGTGCTCATGTCCGGCCCGGGCATCCGGTGCGTGCCCAGCGGGTGGCCGTCCAGCCAGGCCATGAGCAGCCCGTGCGGGCCCGCGTCGTACGTGAGCGAGACCGAGCCGATGCCGGTGGCGTCCGTGAACGTGCCCCGGTACCAGACGTCCCCGTAGGGGAAGCCGTAGTCGTCCGCGAACAGCACCGGCTGCCCCTTCGGCACGGGCGTCGCCCCGAGGGAGGACGTCCGGTCGGCGACCTGCCAGTCCGAGTCGTCGAAACCCGGCCCGGCCTCGGGGTTCTCCGTGCGCATCCGCCAGCCGTCGAGCTCGGGCAGCCGCACCTCGGGCACACCGGGCAGCGGCGCGTGGGCGCGCAGGCTCTCCGAGCCGGTGACCGACGCCGGCACCGCCCGGCCGTTCCACGTCAGCCGGCTGATGCCGTGCGGCCCCCACACCTCCAGCGGGCTCCCGGCGACCGTGTCACCGGTGAGATGCAGGGTGGAGCCGCGCACGGTGGCGGTGCGCAGCAGCGCGGGGCCGTGGACCAGCAGGGAGCCCGACGGGGTGTCGTACGGCCACAGACGCATCGAGGTCGCCTCGTCGGCGAAGAGCAGCAGCAGCGGCCGCTCGGCGGCGGCGTCCTCCACCCGGACCCCGATCAGCCCCCCGGCACCGAGGGGAACGGTCACCCGCAGCAGGCCCCGGTCGTAGACGTACGCGGCCTGCTGGCTCAGCCGGTCGACCCGCGGTTCCTCGGCGTACTCCAGCAGCACCCGCGCCATCTCGCCCCGCCGTCCGCAGAACACCGCGACGTCCTGCCGTCCGGCGGCCAGGAACAGCATCGGCTGCGCGGTGGAGCAGCGCACCCTGTGCCGTCCCAGCGTCAGTCCGGTGACCAGCAGCCGGGCGTCCCGGGCCGGCACGGTCACCGGCAGGTCGGAGCCGGCGGCGCGCAGCGTCGAGGAGACCTCCCGGTCGCCGTCGTTGCGCAGCACATGGACCCGGGTGCCGGTGTCCGGGTTCCGCAGATGGAACGTCTTCAGGCCGGGCACCTTCGCCCCGTTCGCCCGCTCCAGCCTGGCGAAGTCGGGGATGCGTTGCAGCATGTGCCCGATCTGGTGCACCGGGACCAGCCGTTCGGTGGGCCGCCGGCTCTCGTCGAGGGCGGCCCCGTCGTCGTAGGACGCGGGGACGGACGGCGCGGGCAGCCAGCCCCAGGAGGTGCCGCCGAAGGCCGTGCGGACCTGATGGGCCGTGATGCCGTGGGCGAGGTGGGTCAGGTGGAGCCGCCGCTCGTGGGCCGCGTCCCGGGGGCGCCGCACCCCGGTGTACCACCCGCCCCGCGCGTCGGACCGGTCGTCGCCCCGGGACGCCGGTGCGGACCCGGGCGTACGGGGGCCGGCGCTCGCCCCGCCGGTCCTTCTGCCCGTCCCGGGGTACTCCCGGACGGGCGGGGACTGGTCCGGCGAGGCGGGTCCGTCGAAGCCGTGCAGCCAGTCGACCTGCTGGTCGCCGGAGGAGAAGGTCCCGGGGAGCAAGTGGCCTTTTCCGCCCTGGTCGTTGCGGAAGAGCGGTACGTCGATGCCGTCGGCGCGCACCTTCTCGTACAGGTGGTGCAGGTAGGCGCGCCCGGCGGGCTCGTCCACGCCGTCGTACCCGTCGTACCCGTCGTCGATTCGGTACAGCAGCACCGTGCCCCTGCCCCGGGTGAACAGATGCCGGGCGGCGATGGCGTTCACCCGGCCCAGCCACTCGTCGACGTGCCTCAGATACGCGGGATCGGGGGTCCGGGCGCGGTCCTGAGCGGCCGTCAGCCAGCCGGGAAGGCCGCCCCCGTCGATCCCGGCGTCGAGACGGGGACCGGGCCGCAGGACGACGTAGAGGCCGGTCTCGGCGGCCGTCCGCAGGAACAGGTCCAGGTCCCGTACACCGGTGAAGTCGTACTGGCCCGGGGCGGGGGAATGGTAGTTCCAGGCCACTTGGACACTGACGGCGTTGTGGCCGTATGCGCGCATCTTCTGCAGCACGTCCCGCCACAGGGAGGGGCTGGGCAGCCGGAAGAGGTGCATCTCGCCGGACCACAGCACCAGCCGTCTGCCGTCGACCAGCAGCGAGTGGCGGTCGAAACCGACGGTGTGCAGCCGCCCGTCGGCTCTCGGCGGCTGCGGCGGCGGACCCGTGGGGGCGAAGCGTGCGACGTGGGGCCAGGAGCCCTCCGTCCCGGGACGGGCGCCGCTCAGGGCGAGTCCGAGCACGGCCGTGCCCGCGAGGGCGCTGAATGAACGTCTGCTGAGCGCCAAAGGTGTCCTCCCGGGCGGCGATCATACGGGGCGCGGCTGCCGTCATTCTCCTCGAGGCCCGATGCACCGCGGACGCGCGAGAAGCAGGGCGCGAACGGGCGCCGCGGCAGGGATATTTGCGGGAGCGACAGTTCGGCATATGGCAGGGGCGCCTGCGGCCGTGTGGACGCGGGGGCCGGTGTGAATGGCCGAAGAGCGCTCTTCTCGCCCTGCCGGAAGCTTCCCTACGATGCGCCTGGATTGACAGGTACATGCCACAAATCCCTCATCCCCCAGGCAATGGACGGAGAACCATGGCAGGTGGACTGCTCATGAGCAGCGCGATCGCCGCGCTGCTGACCACCACGCTCCCCGCGCTCCCCGCGCACCCCTCCCCGGTGGTGACCGACCCGCCCCAGGACAAGATCGTCATCGACATTGCTACGGTGAACGGCTCCGGTTGCCGCAAGGGCACCGCGGCCGTCGCCGTCTCCCCGGACAACACCGCCTTCACGGTCACCTACAGCGACTACCTCGCCCAGGCCGGCGGCAACTCCGACCCCACGGCGTTCCGCAAGAACTGTCAGCTCAACCTGGTCGTGCACGTGCCGCAGGGCTTCACCTACGCCATCGCCAGCGCCGACTACCGGGGCTTCGCCTCGCTCCAGCCCGGCGCGACCGGCCTGCAGAGAGCCTCGTACTACTTCCAGGGCTCCCCGGAGACCGTCTTCAAGAACCACTCCTTCAAGGGGCCCTACAACGACGACTGGCAGGCCACCGACGAGACCGAGTGGGCCCAGCTGGTCTGGGCGCCCTGCGGAGTCCTCCGCAACTTCAACATCAACACCGAGCTGCGGGTGACCGCCGGTTCCTCCCCCGACAAGGTCAGTTTCATGACCATGGACTCCACGGACGGCGACATCAGCACGGTCTACCACCTGGCCTGGCAGAAGTGCCCGACGTCCTGAGGCGGTGCCCCGCCCCGGCTAACCCACCTGCCCCATTCCCGCCGCGTTCGGCCAGTTCTGCGGGCTGGGCCAGCCCGTGGCCGGGGCCGGGGTCAGATTGGGGTTGTCCGAGGGCGGGGCGGTCATCCCGCGCACCTGGGCGGCCGTGAGGCCGCCGCGTGCGGGGACGCCCGGTGGGGTGGGACCGCTCGCGGCGGGCGCGGGAGCCGGCTGCGGAGCCGGTGCGGGTGCCGGGGACGGCGCCGGCATCTGCTGGGCCGCCGGG
>NZ_BAAAHG010000043.1:0-55007 GCF_039525155.1 Streptomyces thermoalcalitolerans
CTCCGGGCGCCGCCATCGTGCCCGTCCCACGGGTCGTGGCCGCGCCGGCCGCCCGGCCCGGCACGCGCGCGTGTGCCGGGCCCGCCTCGCCGGTGCCGTCCCCCGTGCGCGCGTGGGGGATGCCGTCCGGGGACGGGAGGCTCTCGGAGGAGAGCCGCACATGGCCCTCGCCGTCGGGCGTGGTCCGTACCCGGGTGCCCGAGTCGCCGGGGGAGGCCAGGCGCAGGACGGACTCGCCGATGCGCAGCAGCGCGCCCGGGGCGAAGCGGACCGGGTGGGGGCCGACGCGTGTGCCGTCCAGCGTCGTGCCGTTGGTGGAGCCCAGATCGGCGACCGAGACACGGCCGTCGGGGCCGACCGTCACCGCGCAGTGCACACGGGAGACGTCGGGGTCGTCCAGCGGGACGTCGGCGTCGGCGGAGCGGCCCACGGTGATCTGCCCGCCGTGCAGCAGATGGACCCCGCCGGCGTCGGGACCCGCGATCACCTGCAGCTGGGCCGGGGCGTCGTCCGGCTCGGGGGACGGCTCGGGGTCGGCGGGGGCGCCCAGGGACAGCACCGCGCCGTCGAGCAGCGGGGGCTCGCCGAGCGTGCAGCGCTGGACGTCCAGCCGCTCCGCCCCGGCGTACAGCACCACGGAGCCCGCCCCGGACTCCCGGCCGCCCGGCGCGCCCCGTCCCCGGCCGCCCCGCTCGGACCCCATGCCTCCCTCACCGGCGACCGCCGTGGCCAGCGCCGACGCCACCGCGGCCAGGGCCGTACCCGTCGGAGCCGTGACCAGCACGTCACGGCTCGCGACGCGGCCCCGGGCCGTTGGCGGGCCCAGCGGATCTACGACGGTCAGCCGGATCTGCATCGCCGTCAGCGGTCCCTTCTGCACGGACGCCCGCGACCGGCGGGGGACGAAGCCGCCCCGCGGTCCCCCACCGCGGACCTCCCCCACCACCGCACGAGCACGTCTGTCAGTTCTGGAAGGCATCCTCGCACCTGCTGCCGACACTCTGTCCGCTGCCCACCAACAAGTGATCTTGATTGGTCGGCTCTGTCCCCAAAAATGCCCGAGCCATGTCCGGCGGATGCCCGCTCGACGTCCGCTCGGGACTGCTCACGCCCGCATGTGGCAACCAACCGATCGAGCCGAGCGTCTTTTCACCGGACTCCATCGGACTGGGTGCGGGCTCGATGCGGACTCGATGCGGACTGGGTGCGGACTTCGTTCGCACTCCGTGCGGACTCCGTTCGGAGCCCGGGGCGCTGCCGCACGCCGCCGGACTCCGCCGGACGGGGAGCGGCGCCGTGGGCGCGGGCCGCTGCGGAGGGAGCCGGTGGAGCGGCGGGTGGTGCCCCTGGCCCCGGCGGTACGACCCGCCCGGCATCGCGCGGGGCGGCACGAGAGGGTCAGTGGGGGCACGAGAGGGGCACTGGGGGTGTCGCGCGGAGTGACGACAACGCGGCCGGGGGTGCCCCCACGCCCGTCCAGGGCAGTGGGGGAGTGCGTGCCGAACCCCGCAGCCCCCGGCACGAATCACGCGCCACCCCCTAGAGTGGGGCGGAAACACCCGCAGGACGCCCTGGAGGGCGTGGGAATCAGGCAAGCAAGCAACAGGGAGCGCATGACGTGCGGCCGGTAGGCAGCAAGTACCTCCTGGAGGAGCCGCTCGGGCGCGGCGCCACCGGGACTGTCTGGCGGGCCCGCCAGCGTGAGACGGCGGGCGCCGAGGCGGCCGTGCCCGGCCAGCCCGGCGAGACCGTCGCGATCAAGGTTCTCAAGGAAGAGCTGGCCGGCGACCCCGATGTCGTGATGCGGTTCCTGCGGGAGCGGTCCGTGCTGCTCCGGCTGACCCATCCGAACATCGTGCGGGTGCGCGACCTGGTGGTCGAGGGCGATCTGCTGGCGCTCGTCATGGATCTCATCGACGGCCCCGACCTGCACCGCTACCTGCGCGAGAACGGCCCCTTCACCCCGGTGGCCGCCGCGCTGCTCACCGCCCAGATCGCCGACGCGCTCGCCGCCAGCCACGCCGACGGGGTGGTCCACCGCGATCTGAAGCCGGCCAACGTCCTGCTCAAGCAGGACGGCGACGAGCTGCACCCGATGCTGACCGACTTCGGCATCGCCCGGCTGGCCGACTCGCCCGGTCTGACCCGCGCCCACGAGTTCGTCGGCACGCCCGCGTACGTCGCGCCCGAGTCGGCCGAGGGCCGCCCGCAGACCTCCGCCGTCGACATCTACGGCGCCGGCATCATGCTGTACGAGCTGGTCACCGGCCGCCCGCCGTTCTCGGGCGAGACGACGCTGGAGGTGCTGCACCAGCACCTGAGCGCCGAGCCGCGCCGCCCGTCCACGCTGCCCGGCCCGCTGTGGACGGTCATCGAGCGCTGCCTGAGCAAGAACCCGGACCTGCGGCCCAGCGCCGAGAACCTCGCGCGCGCCCTGCGGGTGGTCGCCGAGGGCATCGGGGTGCACGCGAACGCCGCGCAGATCGCCGCCGCGGAGAACGTCGCGGCGCTGCTGGCGCCCGACCCGGCACCCGCGCCCGTGCCCGCGCCGGACGTGCCCGGTGCCGCCGACGCCACCCAGGTGCTGCCGCAGGGTTCGGCGGCGTACGACCCGAACGCCGAGACCAGCGTCCTGCCGCACAGCGGCGCACCGGGCGGGGTACCCGGCGCGGCCGACCCGACCGCCGTGCTGCCCCAGCACGGCGCCGCCGACCCCACCCGGGTGATGCCGCCGGTGCCCGGGGGACAGCCGGACGCCGGTCCGCAGGGCGGGCAGCCCGAGCAGCCGCACCCCTGGCAGACCCAGCTGCGCGCGGCCCGCGACCGCAACGAGCAGACGCAGATCCAGTACCTGGACCCGAGCGAGGACCCGCTGCGCCGGCGCCCCCAGCGGCAGGTGGCCCGGCCGCAGCAGCAGCCCCGGCCGCAGCCCCGGCCCCAGGCCCGGCCGGTGCAGCGCCCGCAGCCGCGGCCTCAGCCTCCCCAGCCGCAGCCCCAGCAGTACGCCCCCCAGCCCCAGCAGTACGCCCCTCAGCCCCAGCGGTACACGCCGCCGCCCGCCCCCCGGCCGGAGCCGCGCCGGCCGGCCCGCGAGCCCCGGCCGCCGCGGCAGCGCAGCGCGAACCCGATGCGGATCCCCGGGCTCGGCTGCCTCAAGGGGTGTCTGTTCACGCTCCTCATCCTGTTCGTGGCGGGGTGGCTGATCTGGGAGCTGACCCCGTTGCAGGAGTGGATCGGGACCGGCAGGAGCTACTGGGCCCAGCTGACCGAGTGGTTCAAGCAAGCGACCGAGTGGATCGAGGAGCTGAGCGGAAGCACCGGCAGCGGCGGAGGCTCCGGCAGCGGCTGACGAGCCGACGGCGGACCGACGGCGTGCGGGCGGCCGGGGCGACGAGGAGTGCCCCGCCCGCCCGCACGGGTTCGGACAGGTGCCGGCAGCCGACGGGTGATTTCGCTCTCCGCGGTGAGGGCCGGCTCGCAGGACGCGTAGTTTTGTCGGCAACACGCGTCGGTAGGAGCAGTCTTGGCACGGAAGATCGGCAGCCGGTACACCGCTCACCAGATCCTGGGACGGGGCAGCGCCGGCACGGTGTGGCTCGGCGAGGGACCCGACGGGCCTGTCGCGATCAAGCTGCTGCGTGAGGACCTCGCGTCCGACCAGGAGCTTGTGAGCCGCTTTGTGCGGGAGCGGACGGCACTGCTGGGCCTGGAGCACCCGAATGTGGTCTCCGTGCGGGACCTGGTGGTCGACGGCAGCAGCCTCGCCCTCGTCATGGACCTGGTCCGCGGCACGGATCTGCGCACCCGCCTGGAGCGGGAGCGGCGGCTCGCGCCCGAGGCGGCGGTGGCGATCGTGGCCGATGTGGCGGACGGGCTGGCCGCGGCACACGCGGCGGGGGTCGTGCACCGGGACGTCAAGCCGGAGAACATCCTGCTGGACATGCGGGGGCCGCTGGGCCCCGGCGGCTCGCACCGGGCGCTGCTGACGGACTTCGGGGTGGCCAAGCTCATCGACACCCCGAAGCGGACACGCGCGACGAAGATCATTGGTACACCGGACTATCTCGCGCCGGAGATCGTGGAGGGGCTGCCGCCGCGGGCCGCCGTGGACATCTACGCGCTGGCCACGGTGCTGTACGAACTGCTGGCGGGCTTCACCCCGTTCGGCGGAGGGCATCCGGGCGCGGTGCTGCGCCGGCACGTCACGGAGGCGGTGGCGCCGCTGCCGGGCATCCCGGACGAGCTGTGGCAGCTGCTGGTGCAGTGTCTGGCGAAGGCGCCGGCCTCGCGGCTGCGGGCGTCGGAGCTGGCGGCACGGCTGCGGGAGCTGCTGCCGATGCTCGCGGGAATGCCGCCGCTGGACGTGGACGAGCCGGACGTGGACCCGGTGCGGGAGCCGGACGACGAGGCCCCCGCGCAGCCCCTTCCGGAGACGGCCGGGCCGCGGGCACGGCGCCGGGGAGCGGTTCCCCTGGTGCCGGGGGCGAAGCCGGACTCCAACCGGGACACGCACACGTCGATGCGGGTGCCGACGCCGGACGAGCTGGCGGGAGGCGCACGGGGGACGGCGCGGGTGCCGCGGGTGGCGGGCGCACCGCGGCCGGGCTCGGCCCGCCACCGGGCCGCGGCGCGGCGCCGCCGGCTGACGCTGGGGGCCGCGGGGGTGCTCCTCGCGGCGATGGTGGGAGCGGGGATGTGGTGGGCGTCCTCGGACGACGGGGCGCCGTCGAGTCCTCCGGCGGACTCGGCCCCGCCGACACCCTGACGCTCCGGCGGACCGAGGGGGCCGGTTTCCGGGGCGGCACCCCGGAAACCGGCGGGACTGCGCCCCGCACTCCGGCAGGAGGCCGCTCCCTTTCCGCCCCCTCCTTTCCGTCCTTCCGTCTCCTCGTCTCCTCCGTCTCTTCTGTCTCTTCCGTCTCTTCTTTCCGCCTCCTCCGCCTCGCGGAATTCCGTCTCCGCCGCCCCACGGAACCCCGCCCCGCATCTCACGGGGTTCCGTCCCCGATCAGGGATTTGGTCTGTGCGGCTCACCTGGTGCGCCCCGCCCCCCGCCTTTGGGGAATGCCGGGTCCGGCGGGCGGGAGGGGCGCGACCGGCCCCTGACGGACGCCCGCCCGGCGTTCCGCGGTCGGTGAAACCGTTACGCTGGAGGGCGTGGCAGTCGTCGATGTATCCGAAGAGCTCAAATCCCTCTCCACGACCATGGAGTCGATCGAGGCCGTTCTGGACCTCGACAAGATGAGGGCAGACATCGCCGTGCTCGAGGAGCAGGCGGCAGCGCCGAGCCTGTGGGACAACCCGGACGAGGCGCAGAAGATCACCAGCAGGCTCTCCCACCTCCAGAACGAGGTCAGGAAGGTCGAGGCCCTGCGCAGCAGGATCGACGATCTCGGTGTGCTCTTCGAACTGGCGGAGGCCGAGGACGACGCCGACACCCGTGCCGAGGCCGAGGCGGAGCTCGCGGCGGTCAAGAAGGCGCTGGACGAGATGGAGGTCCGGACCCTTCTGAGCGGTGAGTACGACGCCCGCGAGGCGCTCGTCAACATCCGCGCCGAGGCGGGTGGCGTCGACGCCGCCGACTTCGCCGAGCGGCTGCAGCGCATGTATCTGCGCTGGGCCGAGCGGCACGGCTACAAGACCGAGGTCTACGAGACCTCGTACGCCGAGGAGGCCGGCATCAAGTCGACCACCTTCGTCGTGCAGGCGCCGTACGCCTATGGCACTCTCTCCGTCGAGCAGGGCACCCACCGGCTCGTCCGGATCTCGCCCTTCGACAACCAGGGACGCCGGCAGACCTCCTTCGCCGGTGTCGAGGTCCTGCCCGTCGTGGAGCAGTCCGACCACGTCGAGATCGACGAGTCCGATCTGCGCATCGACGTCTACCGGTCCTCCGGGCCCGGCGGCCAGGGCGTCAACACCACCGACTCCGCCGTGCGGATCACCCACATCCCCACCGGCATCGTCGTCTCCTGCCAGAACGAGCGCTCGCAGATCCAGAACAAGGCCACGGCGATGAACGTCCTCCAGGCCAAGCTGCTCGAGCTGCGCCGGCAGGAGGAGCAGGCCAAGATGGACGCGCTCAAGGGCGACGGCGGCAACTCCTGGGGCAACCAGATGCGTTCGTACGTCCTGCACCCGTACCAGATGGTCAAGGACCTGCGCACCGAGTACGAAGTCGGCAATCCCGAGGCCGTGTTCAACGGTGAGATCGACGGCTTCCTCGAGGCCGGTATTCGCTGGCGCAAGCAGCAGGAACAGCAGAAGCAGCAGGAACAGCAGAAGCAGTAGGAACAACGGCAAGAGAAAACAGGCGTTTTGTCGACAAGGCAACTGCCGCCCCGGATGCGGTAGTTGCCTTTTCTCTGCCCGGCTCCCTGCGTTTTGCGTCACACTTGCGGCGGCACCCTTCGGCAAAGAGCGCGTACCAGGACATCGCGCACGCAACGAGCTTGACGCTGTTTTGAAATGTGGAAGGGTAAGGCGCAGGCATGCGTTCTTCGGGGCGCATGTGAACCGGGGGGCTCTCTCGTTCGGCTACCTCCGTTGATCACCGCCCCGAGCGCGGCCTCATGGATGAACAGCTACTGGGGGTAGCAACCACATGACGAAGAAGACGCGGATTCGTGTCGCGCGCATTGCCGCCGGCGCCGTGATCGCGGCCGGCGCCTCGCTGACCGCCGCGGGCGCTGCCTCGGCCTTCGAGCTGGGCGTCAGCGCCGATGCCGGCAAGAGCAGCCTCACCGTCACGGCGGACGTGCAGACCAAGGACAACCCGGGTGACGGCTCGGGCGATGACTCGGGCGACGGCTCGGAGGAGCCCTCCACCGAGCCCTCCGAGCTTCCGTCGGACACGCCTTCCGGTAACCCGAGCCAGCCGGGCGGCGACCCGAGCCAGCCGGGCGGTGACCCGAGCCAGCCGGGCGGTGACCCGAGCCAGCCGGGCGGTGACCCGAGCCAGCCGGGTGGCGACCCGAGCCAGCCGGGCGGTGACCCGAGCCAGCCGGGCCAGCCGGGTGACAAGCCGGGCCAGCCGGGCGGCTCCGACGGCAAGGGCGGTCAGGGCGGTGCCGGCGGCACCGTTCCCAACGGCGGCGGCAACAACGCCGTCCCGCAGGAGCAGGGCACCTCGGCCCTCACCGACACCGGCTCCGTCTCGAACACCTCGCCGCAGAGCAACGGCCAGGAGCTCGCCGAGACCGGTGCCGCTCAGACCACGTTCCTGCTGATCGGTGCCGCGACGATGATCGCCGGCGGCATCGGCTTCCGTGTCCTGCCGCGTCTGGTGGCGGGCCGCGGCGGTGCTGCCGCCTGACAGCGGCACCAGCGGTAGTGGTGTCCGTACGGTCCGTACGGTCCGCGTGGACTGGATGAGCCTGTGGACTGGAGAACCTGCGGACGTCCTGGACGCCGAAAGGGCCCGGAGCGGCAGACTTCGGGCCCTTTCGTGTGCATTCGTACGCGAGCTCTACGCCGTCTGGTGTGCGAGCAGCGCCACCGCGGCGATCAACACCGCCAGCAGCGCGATCAGCGCCATCGGGTTCAGCCCCGCGAAGAAGTTCTCCTGCTGCAGCCGTTCGCGGCTCGCACGGCACACGGGGCACCGGCCTTCGCTCACGGGCGCCGCACAGTTCGCGCACACCAGCCGGTCGTACGTCATGCGCTCGCCCTCCTTGCACCGGTTCTACTCATGGAAACGCTCACAGACACACGAATGTTCCCCCGTCCACCATGCCAGGTTCCCTCGAACGGCGCGCGGGTGGCTGAGCCGAGAGTGAGCCCGGTACAAGCACGGCACAAAAATGTACAACCCGCACTCAACGCCGACCGGCGACTGCGCACCCCCACCCGATTCGCGTAAGGTCACGCTCATCTACCCCCGGCGACCCGTGGTGCATCCGTGATCCGATTCGACAACGTCTCCAAGGTCTACCCCAAGCAGAGCCGTCCAGCCCTCCGGGATGTGTCCCTGGAGGTGGAGAAGGGCGAGTTCGTGTTCCTCGTGGGGTCCTCCGGCTCCGGAAAGTCCACCTTCCTGCGGCTGATCCTCCGCGAGGAGCGGGCCACCCATGGGCAGGTGCACGTCCTGGGCAAGGACCTCGGCCGTATCTCCAACTGGAAGGTGCCGCAGATCCGGCGCCAGCTGGGGACGGTGTTCCAGGACTTCCGTCTTCTGCCGAACAAGACGGTGGCCGAGAACGTCGCCTTCGCCCAGGAGGTCATCGGCAAGTCGCGCGGCGAGATCCGCAAGTCCGTGCCGCAGGTGCTCGAGCTCGTCGGGCTCGGCGGCAAGGAGGACCGGATGCCGGGCGAGCTGTCCGGTGGTGAGCAGCAGCGCGTCGCCATCGCGCGGGCCTTCGTCAACCGGCCCAAGCTGCTCATCTGCGACGAGCCCACCGGTAACCTCGACCCGCAGACCTCCGTCGGCATCATGAAGCTGCTCGACCGCATCAACCGGACGGGTACCACCGTGGTGATGGCGACCCACGACCAGAACATCGTGGACCAGATGCGCAAACGCGTCATCGAGCTGGACAAGGGCCGTCTCGTCCGCGACCAGGCACGCGGCGTCTACGGCTACCAGCACTGAGCGAAGTCCACGACGGAAAGGCTTGACCAGACGCCATGCGCGCCCAGTTCGTCCTGTCGGAGATCAGTGTGGGTCTCCGCCGCAATCTGACGATGACCTTCGCGGTCATCGTCTCCGTCGCCCTGTCGCTGGCCCTGTTCGGCGGGTCGCTCCTGATGAGCGACCAGGTCAACCAGATGAAGGGCTACTGGTACGACAAGATCAACGTCTCGATCTTCCTCTGCAACAAGAGCAACGCCCAGAACGACCCCAACTGTGCCAAGGGCGCGGTCACCGAGGACCAGAAGAAGGCGATCCTCACCGACCTGAAGAAGATGTCGGTGGTCGAGAAGGTCACCTACGAGTCCCAGGACGAGGCCTACAAGCACTACAAGGAGCAGTTCGGCGACTCTCCGCTGGCCAACACCATCACGCCGGACCAGATGCAGGAGTCGTACCGGATCAAGCTGAAGAACCCGGAGCAGTACAAGGTCATCGCGAGCGCCTTCAACGGCCGTGACGGCGTGCAGTCCGTGCAGGACCAGAAGGGCATCCTGGACAACCTCTTCGGGCTGCTGAACGGCATGAACTGGGCCGCGCGCGCGGTGATGTCGCTGATGCTCGTCGTGGCACTGATGCTGATCGTCAACACTGTGCGTGTCTCGGCGTTCAGCCGCCGGCGTGAGACCGGGATCATGCGCCTGGTGGGTGCCTCCGGCTTCTACATCCAGGCGCCGTTCATCATGGAGGCGGCGGTCGCCGGACTGATCGGCGGTGTGCTCGCCTGCGGATTCCTGGTCATCGGGCGGTACTTCATCATCGACAACGGTCTGGCGCTGTCGGAGAAGCTGAATCTGATCAACTTCATCGGCTGGGACGCGGTCCTGACCAAGCTGCCGCTCATCCTCGCGACAAGTGTGCTGATGCCCGCGGTGGCAGCGTTCTTTGCGTTGCGCAAGTACCTGAAGGTGTGACGCATGCCAAGGGGGCCGTACACCCGACCGGCCGTGCGGTCCCGAGGGCTTGCTCTAGACTCACCGCCATGTCAGGTCGTGACCTGTTCTGTCAGCCCCGACGCGGCCGCACCGGGGTCGCCCTGACAGCGGTTTTCGTCGGTGTGCTCGCGGCCGGTGCGGTGACGGGGTCCCTGCCCGGCCACCAGGAGCGGAGGACCGAGTCGGGGCAGGCCGGTCCGACTGCCGCCGCGGGCGGCCGGCAGGAGGACGTGAGACGTGCGGCGGCCGAGGCCATGGCCGACGGCAAGTCCCCCTTACAGGCCGCCGAACGCGCGGTCAGCCGCAGCGGCGACCGCTGGGGTGCCGTCTACTCCCGCGGCGAGTACGAGGAGTTCCAGGAGTCCCTGGACGGCCGGTACACCGGCGTCGGTCTGCGGACCCGCCGCGAGCGGGACGGCCGTATCGAGGTGACGAGGGTACGGGCGGGCTCGCCCGCGGCCTTCGCCGGCATCCGCGTGGGCGACCGGCTGCGCAGCATCGACGGCAGGACGGTGGACGGCCTGCCGGTCACCGAGGTCGTCTCCCTGCTGCGCGGCGACGCCGACCACGCGTCCGTCGGCACCGCCGTCACCCTGGGCCTGCAACGCGGCACGCGCGCGTGGAGCGCGACCCTGCGCCGGGCCCGTCTGTCCACCGAGTCGGTCACGGTACGGCATCCGGCCTCCGATGTGACCGTCATCGCGATCTCCGCCTTCACCAAGGGCGTGGGCGACGAGGTCCGTTCGGCCGTACGGCACGCCCCGCCCGCCTCCGGGATCATCCTGGATCTGCGCGGCAACTCCGGCGGCCTGGTCACCGAGGCCGTCGCCACCGCCTCCGCCTTCCTCGACGGCGGCCTGGTCGCCACCTACGACGTCGACGGCGAGCAGCGCGCCCTGCACGCCGACCCCGGCGGCGACACCACCCGCCCCCTGGTCGCCCTCGTCGACGGCGGCACGATGAGCGCCGCCGAGCTGCTCACCGGGGCCCTGCAGGACCGCGGCCGCGCGGTCGTCATGGGCTCACGCACCTTCGGCAAGGGCTCGGTGCAGATGCCGAGCCGGCTGCCCGACGGCTCCGTCGCCGAACTCACGGTCGGGCACTACCGCACCCCCGGCGGCCACGCCGTGGACGGCCGGGGCATCACCCCCGACCTGGAGGCGGGCAGCGACGCGATGAAGCGGGCCGAGACGGTCCTGACGGGCCTGGGCACCCCGCCGTAGGCACGGCGGGCACGCCCTGCGGGCACGGCGGGCACGCCCCTCATCCGCTCACGCCCACCCCTGTGCAGTGCGAAAATGGGCGGCACTATGGCTAAGGAAAAAGGGCGCAAGCTGATCGCGCAGAACAAGAAGGCGCGGCACGACTACCACATCCTCGACACCTACGAGGCCGGTCTGGTGCTCATGGGGACCGAGGTGAAGTCGCTGCGCCAGGGACGGGCCACGCTGACCGACGGCTTCGTGCAGATGGACGGCGGCGAGGCGTGGCTGTACAACGTGCACGTGCCCGAGTACAGCCAGGGCACCTGGACCAACCACAGCGCCCGCCGCAAGCGGAAGCTGCTGCTGCACCGCTCGGAGATCAACAAGCTGGAGGCGAAGTCCCAGGAGACGGGTCACACGATCGTGCCGCTCTCCCTGTACTTCAAGGACGGCCTGGCCAAGGTCGAGATCGCGCTGGCGAAGGGCAAGAAGGAGTACGACAAGCGGCAGGCCCTCCGCGAGAAGCAGGACCGCCGCGAGGCGCAGCGCGCGATGGCGGCGGCACGGCGCCGGCAGCGGGCGTAGGGTGCGGGCGGCAGCCGGGAAGGCTCCGGCACCCGCGGGTGTCGCCGATGGCGCAGGGGGCACCCGGCAGGGGTGAACCCGGTGCCACAGCCGGGTGACCGGCGGGAATACGGTGGCATCGACCGGCGTTGGTCACGTACGATGGCGCCAGCACCGCAC
Organism: Streptomyces thermoalcalitolerans; assembly: GCF_039525155.1. Lineage (NCBI taxonomy): Bacteria > Bacillati > Actinomycetota > Actinomycetes > Kitasatosporales > Streptomycetaceae > Streptomyces > Streptomyces thermoalcalitolerans. The sequence continues at coordinate 11,514 of NZ_BAAAHG010000043.1, forward strand.
GGACGGTGCATGCGACCCCTCCTGGAGGGGGTTGAAAAGTCAACATGGGGATGATCGGTTTCGACAGCGGCTGTTGAAACAGGGGAAGCGTGTCGAGGAAGCGGCCATGATCTCGTAAACCACAGGCCGAAAAAAATAATCGCCAACATCAAGCGCGATTCCTCCCAGCAGGCCTTCGCCCTCGCTGCCTGATAAGCAGCGCGAGCGAGCCTCCTACTCAAAGGGAGTGTCAGCCCGGGAGTGTCCTCGGCCCGGAGTCTGGCATCAGCTAGAGGACTCAACCTCCAGCCCGGTCACGGGGTGAAGAGGGAAACCACACAGTGACTGAGCCCGTCGGAGACTTGTCCGCGTGATCTCCGGGGCCGAGAAAAGCGAAGCGGACTGCACACGGAGAAGCCCTGGTTCTGCACCGTTGGACGCGGGTTCGATTCCCGCCATCTCCACTCATCCCATGTGGGCAAGGCCCCGTCGCCTCCGAGCGGCGGGGCCTTTGCCGTCGTGCCCTGGCCCGGCCGGACCCCTCGGGAAGGCTGCCAGGGCGCCGCCATGAGCCGTCACGGAGGAGGCGGGCCCCGCCTACCGCGCCGGGCCTCGCTCTTCTTCCCCGGGATGACGAGAACGTGCCCTCTCCCCGGAGGACGGCGCCGTCGGCCCGGCGGAGGACCTGAGCAGAACCGGCAGATGGCGGGCCAGGGCGAGGGCGGCCAGGAACGCGACGAGCGCGCACACCCCGCCCCAGCCGGCCCGGTTCCAGACCCGGACGCCGAGCCAGGAACCCGCGCTGCCGCCCAGGTAGGCGCAGGTCATGTAGGCGGTGTTGAGCCTGCTGCGCGCATCGGGACGCAGGGCGTAGACCCGGGCCTGGTTGGCGACCATGCCGGACTGCATCGAGACGTCCAGGAGCAGCGTGCCGAGAACCAGGGCGGCCAGCCCCGCCACCCCGCCCCGGGAGCCGAGGACGAGGACCGCGGCCGACAGCAGGACGCCGAGCATACAGACGAGGTTCACCGGATCCGGGCCCCTGCGGTCCACGAGCCGGCCGGCGAGCGGCGTACAGAGCATGGTCGCTCCACCGACCAGGGCGATCATGCCGACGGCCTGGCCGCCCAGCCGGTAGGCCGGACCGGCCAGAAGGAGCGCCAGACAGGTCCACACGGCCGAGAACCCGGCGAAGACGGTCGCCTGGTAGAAGCAGGAGCGGCGCAGCTCCGGCTCGGTGCACAGCAGCCGCAGCGGTTCGGCCAGGAGCGCGGGGAAGGACTGCCCGGGGGCGTCCGGGCGCACGGCCGGGAGGGCGGATGCCAGGGCGACGGCGAGCAGCAGGGCCAGGGCGGCGGCGACCAGATAGGGTGCCCGCCAGCCCAGCCAGGTGCCGAGGGTGCCGCTGAAGGTACGGGCGAGCAGCATGCCGCCGGTCGATCCGCTCAGCAGGGCGCCGACGACCGCGCCCCGGCGGTCGGCGGCCACGAGCCCGACCGCCAGGGGGCCGACGACCTGTGCGGCCACGGTGGTGAGTCCGACGAGGGCACTGGCGGCGACGAGAGGCGTCAGGGCCGGCGCACAGCCCGCGGCGAGCAGAGCCAGCCCGGTGCAGACGAGCAGGACGACGAGGAACCTCCGGCGGGGGAGCCGGTCACCGAGCGGCACCAGCAGCACGATCCCCGCCGTGTAGCCGACCTGAGTGGCGGTCACCGCCAGAGCGGCCGCGTCGGGGGAGACCCGCAGCCCGGCGGCGAGGAGCGGGGTGATGGCCTGCGGGAAGTAGAGGTTGCCCACCGCCGCCGCGCAGACGAGGGACAGCAGCAGGAGCAGCCGCCGGCTCACGGCCGCTCCACCGGTGCACCGGAGGAGCCGGACCCGGACCGCCGGGCCGAGGCCCGGTGCGGGGCACCGGCGGCGCGTCCCGGCGCACCGGCGGCGCCGATGCCGTGTGCGGCTTCGGTACCCCTCGCCGGGCACCGCGCAGAAGTGATGGAGGTCATGCGCTGAAGTGCAGCGCACCGGCGCTGTGCCGCCCATCGATGTAGCGTATGGCTTAATGATCACATTTGTGCTGGGCGTCGAGGATCTCGCGAACACGCGGTTCGCCCTCTCGCCCCTGCACGAAACCCTGCTCAGCCTGCGGGTGTTGCAGGATCCCGGCCTGTCCGTGCTGCACCTTCCCTGGCGCAGGTCCGTTCTCGGCGGACTCGCCCCGCTGGACACCGAGCTGCTGATGTCCCTGGTGGCGCGCAGACGCACCCTCCCCGACTTCCTCACCCCCACGCCCACCTGCTTCGCACCGGCCTTCGAGGAGCAACTCGCCGCCGTCCGCCGGGTGCCGCCCGCCCGGGTCCGCCACGACCTGCGGCTCACGCACGCACCGGACCCGCTGCCCGAGGCCCTGCGGGACGCCGTCACCGGTGACGACGCCGCCGTCGTCAGGCTCCGCGACGCGCTCTGCGAACTCCTGCGGCAGTACTGGGAGGTGGCCATCGAGCCGGTGTGGCCGCGGATGCGGCGGGTCCTGGAGGCCGACATGACCTACCGCGCCCGCCAACTCGCCCTGGGCGGTGCCCGGCTGCTGTTCGCCGACATGCACCCGGATCTGCGCTGGCACAGCGGGGAGCTGCACATCGACAAGATGATCAGCAGATACCGTGTGGCGGCCTCCGGCCGGGGGCTGCTCCTGCTGCCGTCCGTGTTCGCGCACAAGCCCGCGCCGCCGGTCAGTCCCGAGGTGCCCCCGGAGCTCGTCTACCCGAGCCGTGGGGTGGCCACGCTGTGGGAATCCACGCCCCCGGCCGCCCCACGCGCCCTCGTGTCGCTGCTCGGTGCGCCTCGGGCACGCCTGCTCGGCCTTCTCGAAGAACCGCTGTCCACGGTGGAACTGGCCCGTCGTCTTCGCGTGACCCCGAGCGCCGTCTCCCAGCATCTGCGCGTGCTGCACGCCACGGGCCTGGTCAACCGGGCCCGTGCCGGGCGCCAGGTCCTGTACCGGCGCAGCACCCTCGGCGACCAGCTCATGGAGGGAGCCGGAGCAGCCGTGTCCGTCTCCCCCGAGGACTGACCCCTGACCCTGAAGACCTGCCTCTGAAACGGAAGGACGACGGCGGTGTCACCGCAGCGGCAGAACCGCCGTCACCAGGAAGCCGCCGTCCTCCGGCCCGGCGTGCAGGGTTCCGCCGAGTGCGACGACCCGGCCCTTGAGCCCGACGAGGCCCGTGCCGCGGCGCCCGGCCGCCGGTGCGGAGGGCGGCGCGGTGCCGGCGGCGACGCCGTCGTTGCGGACGGTCAGCCGGACCTGGTCCGGTCCGGTGTGCAGGGCGATCTCGCAGAACGTGGCGCGGCTGTGCTCGAGCACATTGGCCACCGCCTCGTGGAGCAGCGACCGCAGACACTCCGCCACCGCGTCGGGCAGGTCGAGATGCGGGGGCAGCGAGGCGCGCACCGCTGTTCCGGACGTGGTCAGCAGCCGCTGCACATGGGCGAATTCATCGGTCAGTGAGCGGGGCGTCGCCGGGACGCTGATGCGCCGCACCTCCTCCTGCGCCCGTCGGGTCAGCTCGACGATCTCGGTGAGTGCCGCCCGGGCGGACGCGGGAAGCGCCTCCGTCCGCAGGGCGCTCTCCGCCCGTACCACGACGGCCACCAGGGACGAGCCCACCAGGTCGTGCAGGTCCTGGCGGATCCGTGCCCGGACCCGCTGTTCGGTGAGCCGGGCCGTCTGCTCCTTGCTGCTGTGCAGACGGGAGGCGAGCAGGGCGAGATGGGCGACCGCGAAGACGGTGCTCGCCGTGATCGCCGTACTGAGCAGCACGGTCAGGGAACCGCGATTGCTGTCGACCACGCCCGTGTGGACGAGCAGCGGCCCGCTGGCGACGACGGCCAGGGCGACGGGAACGGAGTTGAGGGGAGGCAGGGTGAGCAGCACGGCGCCGGCGAGGAAGCCGAGCAGGGAGAACCACCGGTGGCAGAAGACCACCAGGGGCACATAGGTGAGCACCGCCTGCACCAGCAGCAGCCCCCACCTCCAGCGGTACGGCAGCCGGTAGGGCGGAGGCGCGTACTGGCCGAGGAGGACGGCGGGCATCAGCAGCAGCACGGTCAGACCGGCGGTCACCGTGCGTCTGCGGAACGGCGAGGAGGCGACGTCCAGCGCCACCAGTCCCAGGGAGCCGACCACCAGCACGATCAGTGCGCCGAGCGCGACCCGCGCCCCCGGCGGAGCCGTCACGCCCTCCCCGGTTCCGCTCCGCATCCTTGTCCCCCCTACCTTGATCATCTTTGGTCGGTCATGAGCCCGCCCGAGGTGCCGACCGGAGCCGCCGGAGCGTCCTGTGGGGCTCTGACCTGCACCTTCGATCGCATCACAAGATCTTCGCAAAACGTGAACTCTTCACTTCTGCGGCGTCGGTGTCCCTGCTTTGATCACGAACGCTTCATGCCCACAACAACAAAGGGTTAGTAAAACGTGTCAGAGCGAACACGCCCCACCGACGCATGGGAGGGGTCGGCCGTCGTCCTGCAGAAGCACAGACGGCTGCTGCCCCGGATCGCGGCCCTGACCGCGATGGTGCTCGCGGCGGAGACGGCGCTCGTGGTCGCCACCACCGGCCAGGTGGTGGCCCTCACCCACGAGCAGCCCCGGCAGACGGCCGTCGGCAAGAGGGCACCCAAGGGGCCGGACACCGCCGCGGACATCCCCTCCGCGAAGGTCGCGGCCCGGCTGTACGGCAAGCGGGTCGAAGCGCTGTCCGAGCGCACCGAGACCTCCACGACCTGGGTGAACAAGGACGGCTCCCTCACCACGGAACTCACCGCCGGTCCCGTCCGGTTCACGGACGAGACCACCGGGAAGTGGCGCGAGATCGACCTGGATCTCGTCCGGGAGGCCGACGGGACCGTCGAGCCCAAGGCCCACCCGGGCGGACTGCGCCTGTCCGGCAGGTCCGGGACCCCGGCGACCTCCCTGAAAGCCGCCCAGCGGGCACGGGCCACCGACCTGGTGACCCTGGGCGAGGGCGATCAGCGGATCACCCTCCAGTGGAAGGGCGGCCTGCCCGAGCCGAAGCTGGACGGCACCCGTGCGGAGTACGTCAACGCCGTCCCCGGCGCGGACGTGATCGTGGAGGCCACCCGGACCGGCTTCGAGCAGTACGTCGAGCTCAAGCAGCGCCCCGGAACCGGTGACTACTCCTACACGCTGCCGCTGAAGGCCAAGGGCCTGAAGGCGAAGCAACTGGCCGACGGCAGCGTGCTGTTCACCGACAGGAAGAACAAGAAGCGGGCCGTCATGCCCGCACCGGTGATGTGGGACGCCACCGTCGACCAGCGCTCCGGTGAGCACACCCGCACGGCCAGGGTCGGCATGAAGGTGGTCCAGAAGGGCTCCTCCATCGACCTGGTGATCACTCCGGATCCCGCCTTCCTCGCCGACCCGGACACCAGGTACCCGGTCACCATCGACCCGTCCACCTCCGCGCTGTCCAACGTCTTCGACACCTATGTGCAGCAGGGCGTGACGGCCGACCAGTCGACCGACACCGAACTGGACTTCGGCAACCCCGGCACCAAGAACGCCGACGGCACCCCGCGCACGGCCCGGTCCTTCATCTCCTGGAACACGACACCGATCCGGGACGCGCTGGTGCTGGACGCGAAGCTGTCGCTGTACAACTTCCACTCGGGCAACACCGACTGCAAGGCGTACCCGTGGGAGGTGTGGTCGGCCGGCGCCGCCTCGACCTCGTCCCGCTGGACCTCACAGCCCACCTGGACGGCGAAGAAGGCCACCTCCACCGAGACCCGCGGCAACCCGTCGTGCACCGGCACCCAGCCCAAGGGCTGGATCAACGCCAACGTGACCACGCTGGTGCAGGACTGGGCCTCGGCCAAGGCCACCCGCGGCCACATGGGCATCCGCGCCGCCGACGAGTCGGTGGTGGCCCAGTGGAAGCGGGTCAACTCCGCCAACGCGGCGTCGAACGTGCCGAAGCTGACGGTCACCTACAACTACCGGCCGCGCACCGGCACCCAGCAGGAGGCCGGCCCGCCGTACTTCTCCCACGGCGGCACCTACGTGGTGAACACCACCACCCCGACCCTGCGGGACACTTTCGTCGATCCCGACGGCGACAAGGTCAACGCCACCTTCCAGATCTACGACAACGCGACCAACACCCAGGTCGGCAGCCCCCTGGTGTCGAAGTACGTGGCATCGGGCCAGCCCGCCTCGGTGACCGTCCCGGCCGGACTGCTCCAGGACGGCAGGACGTACAAGTTCCGCACCAGCCCCTACGACGGCACGCACTACAACACCGGCTGGTCGGCGTGGAAGACGTTCACGGTCGACACCAAGGCCCCGTCCGCCCCGACGAGGATCACCTCGGCCGACTACCCCACCGGTCAGTGGGTCAAGGGCGAGGGCCAGCCGGGCACGTTCACCGTGACCCCGCCCCCCGGCACCGACCACCACTGGCTCGAGTGGTCCCTCGACGGCGTGACCTGGACCAAGGTCACCACCAACGGATCCAGCGCGAACAAGACGATCACCGTCACCCCGCCGAGGAACGGCAGCCACACCCTCCAGGTGCGGGCCGTCGACAAGGCGGACAACAAGTCCGAGGCGCTGGAGTACCTCTTCCACGTGGGCTCGGGCGGTTTCGTCCAGCCGTCGGAGGGCGAGCGCACCGCCCGCCGGCTGCCGCTGATCGCCGAGGCCGAGGCGGGCACGTACGACGCCGTGTCCTTCTCCTGGCGGCGCTCCGAGGCGGACCCCTGGGTGAGGATCCCGCCCGGTGACGTCACCTCGGGCGGCACCCCGCTGACCGCGTGGCCGGTCCCGCTGACCGGCGGCAAGAACGCCCCGCTGGTGTGGAACGCCACCGACACCGTCGACCCGGACGGCACCGTCCAGATCAAGGCCGACTTCACCGGACCGTCCTCCGCCGCCAGGAGCACCGCTCCGCTGACCGTGGTCGTCGACCGCAACGCCGACGGAGCGGCCACCACCGAGGTGGGCCCCGGCTCGCTCAACCTGCTGACCGGCAACTTCACGCTCTCCGAGACCGATGTGTCGATGTTCGACCTGTCGGTGTCCCGCACGGCCGCCTCCCGCACCCCCAACCGGGGCGCCGCGCAGGAGGGCCAGGCGGCGATCTTCGGCAAGGAGTGGGTCGCCGGTGTCGTCGCGGAGACCACCGAGTCGGACTACAGCCACATCCGCCGGATCTCCGACACCGCCGTCGACGTGGTGCTGGAGGAGGGCGACGCCCTCCACTTCACCGCGAACGCGGCGAGGAACGGCTGGATACCCGAGCCCGGCGCCGAGGACCTGACCCTCACGGGCAGCCTGAACGGGACCCTGACCCTCACCGACACCGAGGGCACGGTCACCACCTTCACCAAGCCCGACCCGGCGGCCACCACCTGGCAGGTCAGCAGCACCCTCTACGACGGCCTGGCCAACTCCACCACCAAGGTCGTCTCCGAGACCGTGACCGTCGACGGCAAGAAGCTGGCCCGCCCCAAGCGGATCATCGCCCCCACCTCGGCGGCCACCACCGCGGCCTGCGAGACGTCCCCGGCGACCAAGGGCTGCAAGGTCCTGGAGTTCGTCTACGCGTCCACGACCACCGCCACCGGCACCGAGCACAACGACCAGTTCGGCGACTACGCCGGCCAGGTCAGCGAGATCCGCATCTGGCTCACCAGCCCCGGTGCGTCCTCCTCGACCCCCACCGCCGTGGCCAAGTACCGCTACGACTCCCTCGGCAGGCTGCGCCAGCAGTGGGACCCGCGGCTCAGCCAGGCCTCGCAGACCCAGTACGCCTACTGGGAGGGCCGGGTGACCTGGATGCAGCAGCAGAGCCAACTGCCCTACACCTTCACCTACGGCAACGCCGGTGCCGGCACGGCACCGGGTGACGGCATGCTGCTGAAGGTGTCCCGGCCCGCCCTGAAGCAGGGCACCGTGGACACGGTGGAGGGCACCGCGGTCACCGGCATCGTCTACGGTGTGCCGCTCACCGGCCCCAAGGCGCCGTACGCCATGGGCGCCGCCGGCGTCGCCGAGTGGGGCCAGCTGGACGCTCCCACGGACGCCACCGCGGTGTTCCCCGCCGACGCGGTACCGGCCTCCCACGACGGCGCCGACCTCACCTTTGACGCCTACCGGCGTGCCACGGTGACCTATCTGAACGCCTCCGGCCGCACGGTCAACACCGCCACTCCCGGCGGACACATCTCGGTGACCGAGTACGACCGCTTCGGCAACACCGTCCGCGAACTGAGCGCGGGCAACCGCGCGCTGGCGCTCGGAACCACCGCCGAGGACAAGGAGCAGCTCACCGACCTGGGCATCATCGGCCGTTCGGCGGCCGAGCGCGCCCACCTGCTGTCCACCGTCTCGCTCTACGACGAGCGCGGACTGCGGGAGCTGGAGGAGTTCGGTCCCCTGCACCGGATCGACCTGACCGAGGACCTCAAGGACGGCAGCACCGTCCTGGTCGAGGCCGGAACCTCGGTCCCGGCCCGTTCCTGGACGGTCAAGGAGTACGACGAGGGCCGCCCGACCGACGGCACGGCGACGGTCAAGGACCAGGTGACGCTGACCGTCACCGGCGCCCGGGTCCGCGACTACTACTCCGTCATGGGCGAGAAGCGGGTCGAGACCACCCAGTACGACTGGGTCAAGGGCCTGCCCACGCTCACCACCAAGGACGCGGGCGGTCTGAACCTCACCACCGCGACGGACTACGACGACCAGGGCCGGATCGTCTCCCAGGCGCTGCCGGGCGGAACGGGCGACGACGCCGCGACCCGCATCACCGCGTACTGGTCGGCGACCGGCACCGGCTGGTGCAAGGGCCGCCCCGAGTGGGCGGACCAGGTGTGCTGGACCGGTCCCGCCGGTGACATCACCGGCGGCGGCTCGCAGCCGAAGAAGCTGGTGAACACCACGATCGAGTACGACCGCTGGGGCAACCAGGCCACCGTCACGGACGAGGTCGACGGGGTGTACCGGACGACCACGAGGATCTACGACGCGGCCGGCCGTGAGATCAAGGAAACGGTGACCGGCGGCCTCGGTCAGGCGGTCCCGGAGGTCACCACCGAGTACGACCCGGCCACCGGTGAGGTGACCAAGGTCAGCTCGCCGACCGGCGGGACGATCACCAAGGCGTACGACAAGCTCGGCCGCCTGATCTCGTACACGGACGCCGACGGCGGGGTCACAAAGACGGAGTACGACCTGCTCGACCGCCCGGTCAAGGTCACCGACTCCGTCCCGTCCACCCTCACCTACACCTATGATCACGCGGCCGAACCGCGCGGCCTGGCCACGAGGATCACCGACTCCGTCGCGGGCGCCTTCTCGGCCACGTACGACGCCGACGGGTCGGTGGCCACCGAGAAGCTGCCCGGCGGCTACACCCTGACCGTCACCGAGGACCCCAGCGGCTCCACCACCTCGCGGATCTACACCCGCGACAGCGACGGCACGAACGTCTACAGCGACCGGGTCAGCCGGTCGGTGCACGGACAGGTGACCAGCCACCAGGGCTGGTCCAGCCAGACCTACCGCTACGACCGCGCGGGCCGGCTGACCGGCGTCGACGACACGGTCGGCGAGACCTGCACCCGGCGCGCCTACACCTTCGACAAGCGCACCAACCGCACGTCCCTGACCACGAGCACCGCCGACCCCGGCGACGCCTGCACCTCCTCGGGAGGCACCACCACCCACCACACCTACGACAGCGCCGACCGCCTCGTCGACGCCGGCCACACCTACGACGCGTTCGGCCGCACCACCGCGCTGCCGGGCCAGGGCACCATCGGTTACTACGCCAACGACCTGGTCCACCGGCAGACCGCGAACGGCAAGCGCCAGACCTGGGAGCTCGACGCCGAGATGCGCTTCCGCTCCTGGACGGTGGAGACGAACGCGGACGGCACCTGGACGCAGACCGAGTCGAAGCTCAACCACTACGACGGCGACGGCGACAACCCGCGCTGGATCGTGGAGGACACGGCCACGGGTGCGGTGACCCGCAACGTCGAGTCGGCGTCCGGCGACCTTGCCGCCACCACCGGCAGGACCGGCGACACCGTCCTGCAGCTCGCCACCGTTCACGGCGATGTGGCACTGCGGCTTCCGCTGGACGCCGGTGAGGCCCCCGTCGCCCTGGACTACGACGAGTACGGCATCCCCCGCCAGGACCAGCCGGCCGCCCGCTACGCCTGGCTCGGCGCCAAACAGCGGTCCACCGAGACCCTCACCGGTCTCACCTTGATGGGCGTCCGGCTCTACAACCCGGGCACGGGCCGGTTCCTCTCCGTCGACCCGGTGTACGGCGGCAGTGCGAACTCCTACGAGTACTGCTACGGCGACCCGAACAACTGCTATGACCTGGACGGCCGCTGGGCATGGCTGGCCGTCGGAGCAGCGGCGTGGGCCTGCTCGAAGTGGTGCCCCAACAAGAATGTGCGGAGAGTCTCCGCAGGGGTCTCGATGGTGGCCGGGGGCGGGTTCGTCCGCAGCATGGTCATCCGCGGCGGAGCCAAGTATCTGGCCAAGAAGTCCGTCAAGAACAGCATCCAGACGAGACGCGGCTACCGGCTCGACGTACGCGGAAAGAAACCGCACTACAACAAGTGGGGAGCTCGTCCCAAGGGGAAAGGAATCAGGGCACGATACCGGCGCGTTCGGTACAAGAACCGGCACATGGGATTCCCGCACGTCCAGTACTACCAAGGTGGTAAGAACTACGGGAAGTGGGCTTACCGTCCCGGAGTGCGGCACATTTACCGGGCGTGGCGCAGCCTGAGATGACGAGATCTCCAGAACGGTTCCGCCGCACTGAGTGGTGACCGTTTCCGCGGTGTGCGGAGGGGAACTGCCCCTCCGCACACCGCCCCATCAGCAAACAGACTGAAGGGTTTCTCATGTGGAGTGGATGCACCCCGATCCTGGACGACTTCTGCGTGCCTCTTGTCCGGAGGGTCCTGGACTGGGAGATCCCCGGTGTGGCCGGTGAAGTGGGCATCGAGTCCGAGGGTTTCCAGCTGTCCGTCCTCCCCGCGGGGGAGCAGGGCGTGGAGGTCAGGCTGGGATTCGACAAAGTGGTGGCGGAGTCCGAGACCGTCAAGTACACCCCTCTCGGCCCGGCGACTCTCCGCATGGAGCAGGTGCGTTCGGTGGAACTGTCGACTCCCGGGGTGAGCTTCGATCCGCTGTGGAAGAGGGTTCTGCACCGTGATGAACGGGACGAGCCCCTCTTGATGCTGTGGGACGAGGAGAAGGACATCCTTCATGTGGAGGACGGCGGCACGCGGCTGTCCGTCCACGGAGGCGTGTGGCGATGGGACCTGACGCGATAGCCGTCGTCCGCAGCAGATCCGCCACCAGCTGCCCACCGGCCGCTCGCCGACCCCGGACATTCCGACGGAACGGGGTGCCGGTGTCTCCGGCACCCCTGTGCCGTACCACCGCTGTGAGAAAGAGGGAAATGAGGCGGTTTCAGCAGGCCGACGGTCTGATGGGGATCGGAAGGAACGCGGCAGGTCTGGAGTTCTACCTGAAAGTGGAGACCGGTGAGGTCACCTATGAGGACAACGAGGAGCGTGAGAAGTACATCCAGATATACCGGTACCAGACGGCCGCCGCGGGAGCGGAGGCCGAGGTGTCGGACATGTTCGAGACCGATGAACTGGACGACGTGGTCCGGGAGCTGATCGGGGGCCGTGTCTCCTGTATGGCGAGGACTTGACCTTCCGTCCGGCCACGGCCGACGAGAAGGCGCGGATTCACGCGGTGACCGGCTGGTGAGCCGGTCCGTCGGGGTGCTCACGTCGGTCGTGGGCAGCAGGCTGCGGAGGCACGGAGCGGGGATGAAGGAAGCCAGAAGGAACTCGGTCGCGTTCTTCGCCCTGGGCGTCGTGGCCTTTGTGACAGGCACCCTGTTCTGGGCCGTGTGGGGCAGGGCCGATGCCATGGTGCTGTTCGCATGCGCGGCGGTGCTGTTCGCCGGTGCGTGGGTATGCGAGCGTGCGTCGAAGTCGAAGCGAGAGAACTAGCCGACCGGTGCCGCCGACACGGTTGGCAAGGTCCGCATCTCCTCGGAAGGCACCACCACCCACCGCACCTGCGGTGCGTTCGGCCAGTGCGACCTCCAAGGAGAGAGATGTGACGTAAGAAAGAAAAATGCGCGCTCGGGCGGGTTCTTCCGAAAAGGCCGTGGATTGACGAGCATCCGGATCTGGCACTGCGCCCTGAGCTTGGTGACCTTCTGATCGAAGTTGATCAACTGGAGGCGGATCTCACCGGAAACCTGGGGCTCGACAACCGCAGATTGGCCCCCGCCAGGGCTCTGGTGGGCGACCAGTTCACGGCAGTGGAACGGGAGCTGGAAGGGTTTCATGGAGACAGGGACCTCGATGACCTGCGCGGTTACGTTCGAGAACTCAGGTCCGCATATGACGGGTACCTCGAGGAGCGCAAAATGAGTGCGTGATTCCACTGACCGGACCGCGTGGGAGTGGGTGATTCCCCACTGCCACACAATCCCGGATGTGGACTGATGCGGAAGCTGACCTTGCCGCTCCGGCCGCCGGAATGCATGTGACAACCGCACTGCTGGGCGCTGCTCTCGGGCGAGTGACGAGAAGAGGGACATCCTTCATAGGCGGGACGGCCAGTACGCAGCTGTCCTGTCGTGGAGGTGTACGGCGATGGGGCCTGACGCGACAGTCATTGCTTGCAGGAGTCCCGTCCGCGCCCGTCTGTTGCATGTGGGTCGCCTTCGCGCCTTTTGCCGGACTCGGTGAAAGTCATGAAAACCACGGCTCCTGCACCGTAAACTCGCAGGTCACGCAGCTGCTCCCCGCGCCCGCGGGGATGGACCCAGGCACGGTCCCGCGGCATCTCTGCCAGTCGACTGCTCCCCGCGCCCGCGGGGATGGACCCTCGCCGTTAACCTTGTGCCCAAGAAAGCGCATCTGCTCCCCGCGCCCGCGGGGATGGACCCCTCCCACTGCCAGCGCCTCCCGAAGGTAGAGGCTGCTCCCCGCGCCCGCGGGGATGGACCCGGGTTTGTCTTGAGGAGCATGCTTTCAGGGCGCTGCTCCCCGCGCCCGCGGGGATGGACCCCTGTTCAGGACGTAGAGGTTCCAGCCTGTGATCTGCTCCCCGCGCCCGCGGGGATGGACCACTTGATCTTCCGCGCGGCGCCCGAGTCCGACCCTGCTCCCCGCGCCCGCGGGGATGGACCCTCCATCTTCAGGTGCCGGGCCTTGACGGGCCGCTGCTCCCCGCGCCCGCGGGGATGGACCCCTGGGGGGATGAGTGATGGCACGCAAGAGCACCTGCTCCCCGCGCCCGCGGGGATGGACCCTTCCGGCCGGTGTCACCCCGGAGGCACTGGCGCTGCTCCCCGCGCCCGCGGGGATGGACCCTCGCGGCCCGGCAGCGTTTGCAGCGCAGGCTTCTGCTCCCCGCGCCCGCGGGGATGGACCCGGCAGCAGCCGCACCGCGACGCTCGTGCCGACCTGCTCCCCGCGCCCGCGGGGATGGACCCCTGCCGCGCAGGTCGCGCAGCCTGCCGTCGGCCTGCTCCCCGCGCCCGCGGGGATGGACCCGATGTTCCGCAGGCGTGAGACCGCGCGGGATGCTGCTCCCCGCGCCCGCGGGGATGGACCCGCGTCGCACTCGGGGCAGGGTGCGGCCATCTCCTGCTCCCCGCGCCCGCGGGGATGGCCCCGTCATGCTCAACCGGTACATGCCCGCCGACACCTGCTCCCCGCGCCCGCGGGGATGGCCTCGCGATCAACCTCGCCCGGCTCGAGGCCATCGGCTGCTCCCCGCGCATGCGGGGATGGTTCCACCGTGCAGGAGCTTGGTGGGGCCGGCGGTGACTGCTTTCTGTGTCCGTGGCCAGCACTCGAGGAGTTGGTTGCGGACCCGTAGATGAGCCGTGAGCCTTTTCGTGGTTACCTCGGGGTCGGCTCCGGGGTGGAGGTGCTCGGCGTGAAGGTGGTCTTCCTCCCCCTGTGGGGTCAGGGACCCACGTGTTCGGTGGGGTGGCAGCTCTTCGGCTGCTGTGTCTTCTTGGCGGTCGGGCGGCTCTGGTGGGTCAGGATGCGCAGGGCGTCGGCGGAGCTGGGGTCGTTCGGGGTGTAGATCTCCAGGCGGTGGTCGGGGCTGTCCGGCTGGAGCCAGACCTGATAGGTGACGCTCGCGGCGCCGACCGTCGGGTGCTGGAGGTGCATGGTTCCGACGGTGCAGTCGGCGACTTCCCTGGCCGCCCACATCGTCGCGAAGTCGTCGCTGCGCATGGTGAGTTCTCCGATCAGCTCCGCCAGACGCGCGTCGGTGGGGAAGCGGCCCGCGGTGAGCCGGAGGTAGGCGACATGGATGCGGGCGAGCTCGTCCCAGTTGCGGTACAGGTCGCGGGTGAGCGGGTCGAGGAAGAACATCCGGGGGACGGAGGGCCGGCGTGCCGGGTCCTGCGGGGCGTGGAAGTCGACGTGTTCCGCGATGAGGGCGTGGCCCGTGCGGTTCCAGGCGAGCACGTCCCCGCGCCGGCCCAGCACGATCGCCGGGGTCGCCTCGTCGAGGGACTCCAGGAGCATCAGGACCCGTGGGTGGGGCTCCTCCCGGGGCGGCTCGGAGAGACCGGGGCTGGAGGGCTGGCGGGCGAGGTTGTGCAGGTGGACGCGTTCGATCTCGTCGAGTTGCAGCACACGGGCGAGGGCGTTGAGGACCTGCTCGGAGGCGGTCTCCACCTGGCCCTGCTCCAGGCGTGTGTAGTACCCCGCACTCACTCCGGCGAGCTGTGCGAGTTCCTCGCGCCGTAAGCCCGGGACTCTGCGGGTTCCGTAGGTACGCAGTCCGATCTCGGCGGGTTTGACCCGGTCACGGCGGCTCTTCAGGAACGTTCCGAGGCTCTCCACCCTTCGAAGGTAGGCCGACCGAACGCCCTGGTGGGTGTACCTGCTGGGTATACCCATCACAAGGGGATGGCTGCTCCGCCGGCCGTGCCGGAGCGTGGGCGGCATGTCTGGACAGCTCGCGAACAACCCGCCGGGCCGACGGGCCTGGCTCGGCCTGCTGGTGATCCTCGGGCCCGTGCTCCTGGTCGCCATGGACGGATCGATCCTGTTCCTGGCGATGCCCCGGATCAGCAAGGCCCTCACCCCGACCGCGGATCAGGCCCTGTGGATCCTGGACATCTACGGGTTCGCCGTCGGGTCCCTGCTCATCGCGTTCGGCAGCATCGGCGACCGGTACGGCCGGCTGAAACTGCTCATGATCGGCGCCACGGTCTTCGGCATCGGATCCGCGGCGGCCGCGTTCGCTCCCACACCGGAACTCCTCATCGCCGCCCGTGCGCTCATGGGCGTGGCGGGGTCGACCCTTCTGCCCTCGGCCCTGGCCGTGCTGAGCGAACTGTTCGAGGACCCGCGCCGACGCGCGCAGGCCATCGGCATCTTCGCCGCGGGGTTCGCCGCGGGATTCGCCATCGGTCCGATCGTCGGCGGCGTGCTGCTGGAGCAGTTCTGGTGGGGATCGGTCTTCCTGGTCAACCTTCCCGTCATCGCCCTGTTCCTGCTCTTCGCGCCGGTCCTGCTCCATGAGGTGCGCGCGACGCGGCCGGGGCGTGTCGACGTGCTCAGCGTCGTGACCTCCGCGGTCGGTCTGCTGTTCGCGATCTACGGTCTCAAGCACGCCGCCGCGGAAGGTGTCTCGGCCGTTCCCGTTGTCGCGGTACTGGTGGGCGCGGTGCTGCTGACGTGGTTCGCCCTGCGTCAGCGGGGCCTGGAGCACCCGCTGATGGACTTCTCGCTGTTCCGGGACCGCGTCTTCAGCGTCGCCGTCATCACCGGTCTTCTGCCGCTGGCCGCGTGGTCGGCGACCGCCTACCTGTCGGGCGTCTACCTTCAGTCCGTTCTCGGACTGCCGGTGCTCAAGGCCGCGTTCCTCGCGCTGCCCGGAGCCGCGGTGCTGACCACCACGTGCATCGTCACTCCGATGGTGGTCGACCGCATCGGCAAGCGGACCGCGCTGATCATCTGCCACATCTCCATCGCGGCAGGTCTGGTGCTCCTGCTGCCGACCACGATCACCGCCGGTATCGGCTGGTACATCGCCTCGACGATGGTCGCGGGCGTCGGCTACGGCATCTCCTTCGCCGTGGTCGCCGACACCGCGGTCGGCGCCGTCCCCCCGGAACGAGCGGGGTCGGCAGGGGCGATCGCCGAGACCAGCAACGAGATCGGCAACGCCCTCGGCATCGCGCTCCTCGGCTCACTGGCCGCCCTGATCTTCCGGATCCAGGGGCCCGAGCTGGCCCCCACGCTCCCCGAGACACTCCAATTGCCCGACCTGGCTCCCTCCGTCGTCGAGTCGGCCGAGTCGGCCTTCGTCACCGGTCTGCACGCGGCCGCGATCGCCGCCGCCCTGCTGCACCTGGGACTCGGTGTTCTGGCACTGCGCTGGATGAGGAAGCCCACGCCGCCCACGGCCCACGCCGGAGTCTTCGTCCAGGACGCACCGGAGCGTGCGCAGAGCCCCACCTGACCCATCGGACCTTCCCCCGCCGCCCATCCCGCTCGCCCGAGCACCTGGAGAACACCCAGCCGGCCGTGGCGACGAGGACACCGCGGCCCGCCCCGGTGCCCGCCGCGCGCGGTGGTCCTCACACCGTCATCGGTGGGTGAGCGGCTGCCTGCACGCACGGGGGGCGGGCCGCCTTTCGCGGTACGGAGCCGGTCCGTGACGGCACCCTCAGCCGTGTGGGCCGGCGGTGCCGGTCCGCCGGGGTGCTCGCGCGGGTCGTGGGCGGCAGGCCGGCGGAGGAGATCACCTGTCAGTGGTCGACCGCTGCGGGACACGGCGTCGGGGACACAAGCCAATGCCGGTAAAACCAAAGTGCCCCGGCGGGCATCGGTCAGGTACCGTGCGGACCATGTCGAGTCCTGAGTCGGACAGGGTGGGGGCTTTCGGTCACGCCGTCAGCCCCCTGAACCACTGAACTCGTAGCCCCGTCGCCGCGCCGCATTCTGCGGCCGGGCGAGTGTGCCCTTGGGGCTGGCCGCGGTGACGAGATGACCTTCTCGTGCTTCTCCTCACCTCGGAGCCACTCGATGCCTCTTCCGCTGTATCTGCTTGCCCTGGCGGTCTTCGCCATGGGCACCTCGGAGTTCATGCTCGCCGGCCTCCTGCCGGACATCGCCTCGGACCTCGACGTCACAGTCGGGACAGCAGGCACGCTCACCTCGGCCTTCGCGATCGGCATGATCGTCGGTGCTCCCCTTGCGGCCGCGCTTGCCCGCAACTGGTCCAGACGCTCCAGCCTTCTCGGGTTCGTCCTCACTTTCACGGCAGCTCACGCCGTGGGCGCCGTCACCACCGGTTTCCCGGTCCTGTTCGCCACCCGGGTCGTCGCCGCGCTCGCGAACGCAGGGTTTCTCGCCGTCGCCCTGACGACTGCCGCCACGCTGGTCCCACCCGACAGAAAGGGACGTGCACTGGCCGTGCTGCTGTCAGGCACCACGGTGGCCACGATCGCCGGTGTCCCCGGCGGGTCGGTACTGGGCACGTTGCTCGGCTGGCGGGCCACCTTCTGGGCCGTCGCCGCTCTCTGCCTGCCTGCGGCTCTCGGCATCCTGAAGGCCGTCCCGGCGGGACGTGTGGAGGAAGAGGGGACTGGCAGGCCTGCCTTGCAGGCGGAGCTCGCCCAGCTCACAAGGCCGCCATTGATCCTGGTGATGCTGCTCGGCGCGCTGGTGAACGCGGCGACGTTCGGAAGCTTCACCTTCCTCGCCCCCGTCGTGACCGGCACCGCCGGGCTGGGCGAGCTGTGGATCTCTGTCGTCCTGGTGCTCTTCGGCGCCGGTTCCTTCGCCGGGGTCACCGTCGCCGGCCGGCTGTCCGACCGGCGTCCCGGTCTGGTCATCGCGGTCGGCGGCCCGCTGCTGGTCATCGGCTGGTCGGCCCTGGCGGTGCTGGCCAACGAGCCGATCGCCCTGTTCGCCCTCGTGTTCGTGCAGGGCGCCCTGTCGTTCGCGCTGGGCAGCACCCTGATCACACGGGTCCTTTACGAGGCCGCGCAAGCCCCCACCATGGCCGGGTCGTACGCGACCGCGGCACTCAACGTCGGCGCCGCCGTCGGTCCTCTCATCGCCGCGACCGCCCTCGGCACCGCGGCCGGGATCCTCGGGCCACTGTGGGCAAGCGGGCTGCTGGTCGCGATCGCACTGCTCATCGCGTTCCCCTTCCGCACGGTGGTCGCGGCCGGCCGAAGCACCGAGGCGCTTTCGTGACGTGACAGCCATCGTCTGGGGGACAGTGGCAAGCTCCGACAGGGACGGTGAATCCCGGCAGGGGCCCGCCACGCGTACTTCATGTGAACCGGAAAACGAGGTCTTTCATGCGTGAGACGCTTCTCAGGCTGTCGCTGCACGGCTTGGGGTGGTGCGCCCTGGGGGTGGTGCTCCTCTATGCCCTCATCCACCTTGGCGTCCTGGCAGAGGACTTCCCGTACAAGGGAGTTGTGATTTTCACCGTCACGGTTCTCGGCGCCATGCTCAGCAGGACCCGGCTCGAGAAGTGAGGCAGGGTCGGCTGCGGCCCCGGTCCGGCCCGCCGGGAATAATCGGTGGGTGATCGAAGTGCTGGTGGTCGAGGACCACGCCGTCGTGCGGTCCGGGTTGGTGGCGTTGCTCTCCGGCGAGCTGGGGATCCGGGTCGTCGGCCAAGCCGCCGACGGCGAGGCCGCACTGGCCGAAGCCGAGCGGCTGCGGCCCGACGTGGTTCTCCTCGACATCGATCTGCCCGGCATGGACGGCATCGCCGTCGCCGCCGCGCTCGCCGAAAAGCTGCCCGACTGCCGCACCTTGATGCTCACGGCACTGGACCGGCCCGGGCACCTGACCCGTGCGATGAGCGCGGGAGCCTCCGGCTATCTGCTCAAGAGCGCGACCCCCGCGGAGACCGCGGACGCGATTCGCCGGGTCGCCGCGGGCGGGCGAGTGATCGATCCGCGGATGCGGGACGACCCGGCCGGTGAGGCCAGCCCGTTGACCGAGCGGGAGACCGAGGTGCTGCGGTTGGCGTCCTCGGGCGCGCATGCCCGTGAGATCGCCGCCGAACTCTTCCTGAGTGTGGGAACGGTACGCAACCGGCTCTCGTCCGCCGTCGGCAAGCTCCATGCCCGCACCCTCGTCGACGCCATCCGCATCGCCGAACGCCACGGCTGGCTGTAGGGGCGTGAAGATCTCACTTTCCGGGTCCTCGCACCGCGTGGTGGGATCAAGGACGACCGGATCTGTGCTCGCTGCCCGCAGAGCGTGACGTGGCAGACGTGCGCAGGAGATGGGGAGCGCACGGTTGTGAAGGCGGGGCGGCGGAATACGCCGAGGCGGGCGAGGGCGGAGTTGGCCGTGGTCCACGCCCTGGCCGTGCTGGTGCACGGGGCGGCCGTGGTGGGCGTGGTGCTCGGCGGGCCGTGGATGCTGGTGTGGTTCCTGCCCGCCCTGCTGGGTTCGCTGGTGGCGGTCTGGTGCGTGCGTTACGGGATCCGACTGGAAACGCCGGAGGCAAGCACTGCGGAGGACAAGGAAGAGCACCGGCCCTGACCTCACGTCTCCGCTTGCGCTTCTGAGGTGAGCTTGAGCTCGAACCACACCGTTTTGCCGATGCCGCCGGGACGGGGCGCGGTGCCCCAGTCGTCCGCCAGGGCCGCCACCAAAGCGAGGCCCCGGCCGGCTTCGTCCTCCAGGGATGCCTCGCGGGGTGCGGGGAGCGTGTCGTTCGCGTCCGTGACCGAGACACGGAGGCGGCCGTCGTCGTTCAGCACACAGCGTGCCCGGATTTCCCTGCCCCGGGGGACCTTCGCGTGGCGGTAGGCATTGGTCATCAGCTCGCTGAGCAGGAGCACGGCCGTTTCCGTCACCTCGTCGGGGAGCTTCCAGGAGGTCGCCTGTTCGCGCAGGAGCACGCGGGCGCGGCCCACACTGCGGGCGTGACGAGGGAAACGGAACTCGATGTCCTGGGGGAGTGCGGCGGGGGAGGGGTGGGGCATCGGCATGTGGGCGGGGTTCCTTGCGAGTGATTCTCCGTCATCTGGCGGCATAAGGCTGTTCGCCTGTGCTTAACCTCGGGAGTAGCGGAGCGGGTACGCAGCGTGTTGTCCACGTGGTGCGTTGGCGCGGGAGACGGGTGAGGGCGCGTGGCGTCGGGGAAGTCGCAGCAGGTGCAGCAGAGCTGGCGGTACTGCGGTGGACAGATCAAGCTCTGGCGCGAGGAGGCGCAGATCAGCCGCCAGGCGCTCGCCGACGAGGCCGGGTACGACTACGAGTACGTGAAGTCGATGGAGTGTGGGCGGCGCCGGCCGACGCTCAGGCTGTTGCAGGTCGCGGACCAACTGTGCGGGGCACGGGGGAAGTTGCTGGCAGGGTACGAGTTCCTGAAGCCGGAGCGCTATCTGTCATACGCCGAGGACTACGTGCAGTACGAAGCTGAGGCAGTCGTGCTGAGTTCCTACCAGCCGTTGTTGATCCCGGGACTGCTGCAGACTGAGGAGACGATCAGGGCTTATCTCAGCACGCACTTTCCTCCGCTGGATGATGAGCTGCTCGAAGAGCGGGTTGCTGGACGCTTGGAAAGACAGTCGTTGCTTGAACAGCGCTCCAGGTCCTTCAACTTCGTCATCGGCGAACTCGCGTTGCGTAACCAGGTGGGTGGAGTGGAGGCGCATCGCAAGCAACTGCACCGTTTGGTGGAGGTTGGCAAGGCTCGTAACGTGACGGTTCAGGTGCTGACGTTCGCGGGGGCTGGACCTGAGCTCGATGGGCCCTTTGTGCTGCTTGAGACAGCTGAACACGACACCCTGGTTTACGAGGAGGGACAAGCGACAGCGAGGCTGTATGCCGACCCGGATAAGGTTAGTACTGTTGTTCAGCGTCATGCGATGATCCTTCGGAAGGCGCTCAGTCTTGACGAGTCGGCGCGCTTCATCGAGAAGTTGGCGGAGGAACTATGTCCACTGAGCTGATGTGGTTCAAGTCCAGCTACAGCAGCACCGGCGGCGGTGAGTGCCTCGAAGTCGCCCTTTGCCCCCGCTCCGTTCATGTCCGTGACTCGAAGTTCGGGGAGCGGAGCCCCCGCTTCGAGGTGCCTGCCGAGGCCTGGGCGGAGTTCCTCGCGTACGCCGTCCGCGAGGCCTGAGTCCCCGGCGACGTGCGGTCGCGTTCACCAGGGAGGTGGCGGGGGAGCCGTGAACGAGCCGTTGGCGTGGTCCAAGTCCAGCTACAGCAGCAGCGGTGGCGGTGAGTGCCTCGAAGTCGCTGTCTCCCCCTGTGCTGTCTACGTTCGTGACTCGAAGCTTGGGGAGCGAAGTCCTCGTTTCGAGGTGCCTGCCGAGGCCTGGGCGGAGTTCCTCGCGTACGCCGCCCGCGAGGCCTGAGCCCCCGGCGACGTGCGGTCGCGTTCCCCAGGAAGGTGGCGGAGGAGCCGTGAACGAGCCGTTGGCATGGTTCAGGTCCAGCTACAGCGACTCCCAGGGAGGCGCCTGCCTCGAAGTTGCTGTCTCCCCTCGTGCTGTCCACGTCCGTGACTCGAAGTTCGGGGAGCGGAGCCCCCGCTTCGAGGTGCCCGCCGGGGCCTGGGCGGAGTTCCTTGCATATGCCGCCCGCGAGGTCTGAGCCTCGGGCTCCGGGCCACCCCGGTTATTCGAACGTAGGAACGGCCTGGACGCGCGAGAGCAGCAGGGCGAGCGCTGCCGCTGTCACCGGTATTTGGTGCACCCCGGATTGGATGCACTCATGCGTTCTAATGTCGAAATGGAGTGCGAGAAAGAGTCACTCCAGTGACCGGAAGGAAGCTGGATTCCGGTCATGGATGCGCATGTGATGTCAAGTCATATCTGAAACAAATCTCACGACATTCCCTCATGCGCTACATTCGGGGCCCCGGGCGCATTGCGATAAAGGGGGGCGTTCGTGCCGGGTAGGGGGCCTGGCACGACAGTTGGTACGTAGGCCCGGGTTCGTACGCCTCCCTGCCGGTAATGCCCCAGGGGGGGAAGCACGTGCGTGTCGACAAATGGCGGAATCACGCTCGACCGAGCGGGTCCGGATCCCTGTCCGGAGGTCTCCGTGGGACGGCCGGAGCCATGCAGCCGAGGGAGTCGTTCGGCCCGGGTGGCTCCGGGGCGGAGCCGGGAGCGAACGGCCGGATAGCGTGGCCGAAGGCCGGGAGTTCAGAGGCCGGACGGGCGGACAAGGGACGTTCTGCCTGGCCGACGGCCAAGGCGGGGGTGCTGTCGGAACAGGCGGCCGGCTCGGCCCGCTCGGCGAAGCCGGCCGGCTCGGTCGGTCCGGACGGTGCGCGTGAGGCGGGCGAGGCCTTGTCGGATGAGCCGGCACGCGCACATACGGATCCGTTCGGCTCCACCGACCCCGTCGACTCCACCGGTTCCGCCGGTTCCGCCGACTCCGACGGTTCCACCGGGTCCGACCCTCTGCGTGTGCGCGTCGACGACCCCTGGCGGACCGAGGGGACGGACGGGGCCCAGGAGTCCCACGACCCGAACGAGGTCACCGTCCAGCTCGACACCATGAAGCCGCCCGGTTCCGCCGCATCGGCGGGTTTCGCGGCCGGCAAGGCGGCCGACAAGCCCGTCTTCGTCGACGACTCCGGCCGCCGCAGCCGCCGCCTCCGCCGCTTCGGCATGGCCGTCGGTCTCGTCTGCGCCGCCTACGCGGGCGTCATCGTCGTCACCCTGCTGTCCGGCAACGCGGGCGCCCCCTGGGTGCCGATCCCGATCCCGGGGGTGGGCGACCCGCCGGCGAGCAAGGTCAAGGAGTCCCCGCGCCCGTCGGAGACGACCGGTCCGTCCGCCGGCTCCGGTGGCCTGCCCGGCAACGGCGCCCCCGGCACCGGTGCCGACGCCGGTACCGGCACGGACGCCGGTGCCGGTGCGGGTGCTCCGAGCGCCGGTGCGACCCCGTCCCCGGGCAGCACCGCCGCACCGGGGACATCGCCCCGGCCCGGCACGACGCCCGGTGCCTCGGCCCAGCCCCAGCCGTCCGCGTCCAGCACGAAGAAGGGCACTCCGGACCGCACCACCAAGCCGACCGCCCCCAAGGGCAACGACTCGCCCCCGGCCGTCACCCCGCAGCCGGCCGACCCGTCGGCCAACCCGAGCCCGAACCCGGACCCGAGCGACGGACCCGGCGGTGACTCCGGCGGCAACGGTGGCAGCGGCGGCGGTGACACCACCAACAACGCCGGCGCGGCCCCCACCCCGACCGCGCTCGCCTCCGACGGGCCGACCCCGGCCTCGTCGGCCCCGTCGTCCGACGCCACACCCACCCAGTCCCCGGAGAACGTCCTCTGATGGCCCCGCGCTCCAACCGTCGCCGTTCCGGCCGAGCCGACGGGCGCTCCCGCCGTGCCTCGGCCCCTGTCAACGCGCGCCGCCACCGTCTGCCCATGCGCTGGGTGCTGCCCGTGCTGCTGCTGACCGCCGTCACCGCGATGCTGATGCTGCGCGGCTATGTGCACAGCGAGATCTTCGCCGACTACCGGGTCCGGCCCGAGGCGGCCGCCGACCAGGTGCCCGAGGAGATCCGCACGGGCGGCCCGGTCATCGACACCCGCAACGGCGGGGTCAGCAGTCTGAGCGTGCCCCGGCAGCGGCTCGTCCTCACCTTCGACGACGGGCCCGACCCCACGTGGACCCCGAAGGTCCTCGACACGCTCAAGCGGCACGACGCGCACGCGGTGTTCTTCATCACCGGCACCATGGCCTCGCAGTACCCGGACCTGGTCAGGCGGATGGTGCGCGAGGGCCATGAGATCGGGCTGCACACCTTCAACCACCCCGACCTCTCCTACAAGTCGTGGGGCGGCATCGACTGGCAGCTGTCCCAGACCCAGATGGCACTGGGAGGCGCCGCCGGTATCCGCACCTCGCTGTTCCGGCCGCCGTACTCCTCCTTCGCCGACGCGATCGACAACGCCTCCTGGCCGTCCATCAAGTACGTCGGCTCCCGCGGCTACCTCACGGTCCTGAACGACACCGACAGCGAGGACTGGAAGAAGCCCGGCGTCGACGAGATCATCCGCCGGGCCACCCCGAAGAACGGCGAGGGCGCCATCGTCCTGATGCACGACTCGGGCGGCGACCGGCGGCAGACCGTCGAGGCCCTCGACCGCTTCCTGCCCGAACTCCAGGCCAAGGGCTACAAGTTCCAGAACCTCACCGAGGCCCTCGGGGCGCCCAGCGCGCACACCCCGGTCACGGGGGCCGAGCTGTGGAAGGGCCGGGCCTGGGTCTTCCTCGTCCAGGCCTCGGACAAGGTCACCGGCGTTCTGGTGGCCGGCCTCGCGGTCGTCGGCACCCTCGTCCTCGTCCGCTTCGGTCTGATGCTGCTGCTCTCCGGCGCGCACGCTCGCCGGGTGCGCCGGAAGAACTTCCGCTGGGGTCCCAACGCCCCGGTCACCGAACCGGTCACGGTCCTGGTCCCGGCGTACAACGAGGCCAAGTGCATCGAGAAAACGGTGCGTTCGCTCGTCGCGAGCGACCACCCCATCGAGGTGCTGGTCATCGACGACGGCTCCAGCGACGGCACCGCCCGTATCGTCGAGGACCTGAACCTGCCGGGCGTACGGGTCATCCGGCAGCTCAACGCGGGCAAGCCGGCCGCCCTCAACCGGGGTGTGGCCAACGCCCGTCACGACATCATCGTGATGATGGACGGCGACACCGTCTTCGAGCCGTCCACCGTCCGCGAGCTGGTGCAGCCCTTCGCCGACCCGCGCGTCGGCGCGGTCGCCGGCAACGCCAAGGTCGGCAACAAGAACAAGCTCATCGGGTCCTGGCAGCACATCGAGTACGTGATGGGCTTCAACCTCGACCGCCGGATGTACGACATCCTCGGCTGCATGCCGACGATCCCCGGAGCCGTCGGCGCCTTCCGGCGCAGCGCGCTGGAGCGGGTGGGCGGCATGAGCGACGACACGCTCGCCGAGGACACCGACATCACCATGGCGCTGCACCGCGACGGCTGGCGGGTGGTGTACGCGGAGAACGCGCGCGCCTGGACCGAGGCCCCGGAGTCCGTGCGGCAGCTGTGGTCCCAGCGCTACCGCTGGTCGTACGGCACCATGCAGGCGATCTGGAAGCACCGCCGGGCCATCATGGAGCGGGGTCCGTCGGGCCGCTTCGGCCGGATCGGCCTGCCGTTCGTGTCCCTGTTCATGGTGGTGGCCCCGCTGCTGGCCCCGCTGATCGACATCTTCCTGCTGTACGGCCTGGTGTTCGGCCCCACGCAGAAGACGATCGGCGCCTGGCTCGGTGTGCTGGCGGTGCAGGCGGTCTGCGCCGCGTACGCCTTCCGGCTGGACCGCGAGAAGATGAGGCATCTGCTCTCGCTGCCGCTCCAGCAGATCTTCTACCGGCAGCTGATGTACGTCGTCCTGCTCCGCTCCTGGATGACGGCACTCACCGGCGGCCGGCTGCGCTGGCAGAAGCTGCGGCGCACGGGCGCGGTGGAGGCGCCGGGCTCGATCCCGCGCCAGCGCACCCAGAGCACGGAGAGCAGTGACAGCGAGCGCGAACGGAGGCCCGTCGGATGACGGGGCGCGCATACGAGGCGGCGGACGGCACACCGTCGCCGGGCACACCCGGGGCACCGGCGGGTGCCCCGGGCCCCCGCCCGGAAGCGGCGGGGGCGGCGCCCCGGCCGTACGGGGACCGGGAGCCGGGCGGGGCGAGGATTCCCGCCCAGCGGACGGCGACGGACGAAACGGCCGACGGGACAGCCGGCGGGACGACGGACGGGACGGCCCGCGCGACAGGTGCGGCGGACGCGGCCGGTACGGCGGAGAGACCGGCCCGTCCCGGCCGCGACCGCTACCTGGACCTCCTGCGCTCTCTCGCCCTGGTGCGCGTGGTGGCGTACCACCTCTTCGGCTGGGCGTGGCTGACGGTGCTGTTCCCGTCCATGGGCGTGATGTTCGCCCTGGCGGGCTCCCTGACGGCGCGCTCGCTCACCCGCCCCGCCCTCTCGGTGATCAGGAGCAGGGTGCGCCGCCTGCTGCCCCCGCTGTGGGCGTTCGCCGCCGTCGTCCTGCCCCTGCTGTTCCTCCAGGGCTGGAACCCGGCCAGGGACCCGGACCTCGGCGGCCCCTTCTGGGGCGTGGCCAAGGTGTTCACCTACCTGGTGCCGGTCGGCGCCCCGCCGTATCCGCTGAGCATCGGTTCCGAGTCCGGCTGGCTGGAGAGCACATGGGCGGAGCAGGCGGCGGGCCCGCTGTGGTACCTGCGGGCGTACCTGTGGTTCGTGCTGGCGTCCCCGCTGCTGCTGCGGGCCTTCCGCAGGGCGCCGTGGCCGACCCTGCTGTTCCCCCTGGCGCTGACCGCCGTGGTCGGCACCGGGCTGGTGACGCTCCCCGGTGAGACGGGCAACGCGGTCGAGGACTTCGCCGTGTACGGCGGCTGCTGGGTGCTCGGCTTCGCCCACCACGACGGGATGCTGAAGCGGATCCCGCGCCGTGCGGTGGTGTCCGGCGCGTTGCTGCTGATGGCCTTCGGCCTGTGGTGGGCGTCCGGGCACCTCGGCCCGGAGGGCTGGGACCTGAACGAGATCCCGCTCGCGCAGGCGCTGTGGTCGTTCGGCTTCGTGACGATCCTGCTGCAGTACTCCCCGTCCTGGCGGAAGCTGCCGGGCCGGCTGGCCAGGTGGGACGAGCTGATCACGCTCTCCAACAACCGGGCGGTGACGATCTACCTCTGGCACAACCTGCTCGTCATGGCGACGGTGCCGGTCCTCGACCAGGTCTACAAGCTGCCCTTCATGAAGAGCGACGCCGCCTCCTCGTGGTTCGCGTCGACGGAGCTCCTCTGGCAGTTCGTGCTCGTCTGGCCCCTGATCGGTCTGGCCGTGCTCGCCGTCGGCTGGATCGAGGACCTGGCCGCGAAGCGCAGGCCGCGGCTGTGGCCGGACGGCACGCCGGGGCGGACGCGGAGGACTGGGAGGACGAGGAGGAGGACGAGGAGGACGGGGAGGAGAGGCGCGACGGCGTAGGGCCGGGCCGGCCTCTCACCCCCGTCCGCTCCGGGGTGAGCGCAACGTTCCCTCCCGGTCACGCGCGGCCACAGCGCGGAAACGCGGGGTTCCTAACGTCGGGACCCAGCCACTCAGCGCACGTATGGAGGCGTCATGGCAGGCGGCCGTCGTTGGATCGAGCACTGGGACCCGGAGGACGAGGACTTCTGGGAGAGGACGGGGAAGCGGGTCGCCCGCCGGAACCTCGTCCTCTCCGTGCTCTGCGAGCACATCGGGTTCTCGGTGTGGACGCTGTGGTCCGTGCTCGTGCTGTTCATGGGGCCCGAGTACGGGCTGACCCCCGCCGACAAGTTCCTGCTCACGTCCCTGGTGACGCTGGTGGGGGCGGTCGTGCGGGTGCCGTACACCTTCGCCGTGGCGCTCTTCGGCGGGCGGAACTGGACGGTTCTGTCCGCGGGGCTGCTGCTCGTCCCGACCGTCGCCGCCTTCGTCGTGATGGAGCCGGGGACCTCCTTCTCCACCTTCCTGTGGGCCGGGGTGCTCGCCGGGATCGGCGGCGGCAACTTCGCCTCCTCCATGACCAACATCAACGCCTTCTTCCCGCTGCGGAAGAAGGGGTGGGCGCTGGGGCTGAACGCCGGGGGCGGCAACATCGGCGTGTCCGTCATCCAGCTCGCCGCCCTCGGCGTCATCGGGGCGAGCGGCGGGCCGAGGCTCCTGCTGGGGATCTACATTCCGCTGATCGTCGTCGCCACCGTGCTCGCCGCGCTGTTCATGGACAACATCGCCTCCCTGCGGAACGACACCGGCGCCGCGAAGGAGGCCGCGAAGGACGCCCACACCTGGATCATGTCCTTCCTCTACATCGGGACCTTCGGGTCGTTCATCGGGTACAGCTTCGCCTTCGGGCAGGTGCTCACCAGCCAGTTCGGGCGTACGCCGCTCCAGGCCGCCTGCCTCACCTTCATCGGGCCGCTGCTGGGCTCCCTGAGCAGGCCGGTCGGCGGCTGGCTCGCCGACCGGTACGGCGGCGCGAGGATCACTCTGTGGAACTTCGTCGCCATGGCCGCCGCGACCGCCCTGCTCGTGGTGGCCGGGATGCAAAACTCGCTGCCGCTGTTCGTGGCGGTCTTCGTGGTGCTGTTCGCGCTCAGCGGGCTCGGGAACGGGTCGACGTACCGGATGATCCCCGGGATCTTCCAGGCCCAGGCCCTCGCCCGGGGGCTGAGGGGCGCACAGGCCGCGGCCCACGGCCGCCGGCTGTCCGGGGCCTCCATGGGGCTGATCGGCGCGGTCGGTACGCTCGGCGGCGTCGGCATCAACCTGGCCTTCCGGCAGTCGTTCCTGTCCCACGGCTCCGGGACCGGCGCGTTCGTCGCCTTCCTCGCCTTCTACGGCGTGGCCGTCGCGGTCACCTGGGCCGTGTACCTTCGCCGCCCGGCCGAGGGCGTGCCGAGCCGTGACGTGACGCATGACGTGACCCACGGCGTAACACTGGGGACATCGCGCCGAACCAGGGCCGTCACGCACAGTTGACAAGATCGACAGACGAGCGACGGGGACGACGACGCGAACGCGGGACAGAGCCGATGGACGACGTGCAGCAGCGGACGGAACACGGGCCCCTGGCCGGATTCACCGTCGGGGTGACGGCCGCGCGCCGGGCCGAGGAGCTGGGCGCGCTGCTCGAGCGGCGCGGGGCACGTGTGCTGTACGCGCCCGCCCTGCGGATCGTGCCGCTCGCCGACGACAAGGAACTGCTCGCCGCCACCGAGGAGATCGTCGACCGGGTGCCCGATGTCGTGGTGGCCACCACCGCGATCGGTTTCCGCGGCTGGGTCGAGGCGGCGGAGGGATGGGGGCTCGGCGAGGCGCTGCTCGACCGGCTGCGGAAGGCGGAGCTGCTGGCGCGCGGGCCGAAGGTCAAGGGAGCGATCCGGGCCGCCGGGCTGACCGAGGAGTGGTCGCCGTCGTCCGAGTCCATGGCGGAGGTGCTGGACCGGCTGCTGGAGGAGGGGGTCGACGGGCGCCGGGTCGCCGTGCAGCTGCACGGGGAGCCGCTGCCCGGGTTCGTGGAGGCGCTGCGGGCGGGAGGCGCGGAGGTCGTCCAGGTGCCGGTGTACCGGTGGTTGCCGCCGGAGGACCCGGGGCCGCTGGACCGGCTGCTGGACACGGTCGTCGCCCGCGGGGTCGACGCGCTCGCCTTCACCAGCGCGCCCGCCGCCTCGTCGCTGCTGGCGCGGGCGGAGGAGCGGGGACGGCTGCCGGAGCTGCTGGACACGCTGCGGCACGACGTGCTGCCGGCGTGCGTGGGGCCCGTGACCGCGCTGCCGTTGCAGGAACGCGGGGTGGACACGGTCCAGCCGGAGCGGTTCCGGCTGGGGCCGCTGGTCCAGCTGCTGTGCCGGGAACTGCCGGGGCGGGCACGGGTGTTGCCGGTCGCCGGGCACCGGGTGGAGATCCGCGGGCACACGGTGCTGGTGGACGAGGACCTCAAACCCGTGCCCCCGGCGGGGATGGCGCTGCTGAGGGCGCTGGCACGGCGGCCCGGCTGGGTGGTCACCCGCGCCGACCTGCTCCGCGCCCTTCCGGGCGCCGGCCGCGACGAACACGCCGTGGAGACCGCCATGACCCGCCTGCGCACCGCCCTGGGCAACCCCGGGCTGATCCAGACGGTGGTCAAACGCGGCTACCGCCTGGCCCTGGACCTGGCGGCCGAGACGAAATACGCCGACGTGTAGCCCGTACCCGGTGTGCGAGGGATACCGGGAGCGGTACGGGGCAGGCACTGTAGGAGGGAACGGTTTTCCGGCTTCTGCTTCCCGGCCTCCGACGAGTACCCCGGACAGGTCCGCCGGCCGGGGTGAGCCCAGGTGGTGACAGGCGCATGGCGGTGGGTACGGCCACGGATCCCTACGGGCTGCGGTTCGACACCGGGCGGATCTGCCTGGACCTGCTGTCCACCAGCCATCCCACCGAACGGCTGCACTCCCTGGCGCCGTTGTGCGCCTGGATCACGGGGGCGGGCCTGGTGCCGGCCGGCACCGCGCTGACGCACGCGCACGCCTCCTGGCTTGCCGCGTTCCACGAACTGCGGTCGGACATCCGGCAGTTAGTGCACGGATACCTGGCCGGCGAATCCCGGCCGT
This sequence comes from Streptomyces thermoalcalitolerans, assembly GCF_039525155.1. NCBI lineage: Bacteria > Bacillati > Actinomycetota > Actinomycetes > Kitasatosporales > Streptomycetaceae > Streptomyces > Streptomyces thermoalcalitolerans. Next base: position 41,726 of record NZ_BAAAHG010000043.1, read on the forward strand.
ACGACCTCGCGCTCGCCCATGTCAACGAGGTCGCCCGTGCCGCGCCCCCGGCTCCCCGTGCCGTACGGGGCGAGGACGGCACCCTCGTACGCGAGGTGGCCGGTCCGCCCGAATGCGCGGCACTGCTCGCGGTCGTGGCCCGGGACGCCGTGGACCTGCTCACCGACCCCGCCGCCCGGGCGCGCCTGCGGCAGTGCGAGGGCGACAACTGCCCGATCGTGTACCTGGACACCTCCCGGGGACGCAGAAGGCGCTGGTGCTCCAGTGAGGTGTGCGGGAACCGCGAGCGGGTGGCCCGGCACCGCCGCCGCGCCGCCCTCGCCCGTGCGTAGGGACCCGTGGGAGACGAGCGGGAGGGACGAGCGGGAGAGGCGAGCGGGAGGGACGAGCGGGAGGGACGAGCAGGCGGCCGACCGGTCGGACGGAAGGGCGGCCGACCGGTCGGGCGTCCCAATTGCCGGTTGTGCGAAGTAGTTTCCCGAGTGATTTCGGCAACACTTCGTTTGAGTCCCGCACTTGACGGGCAATGAGCGCGCTCTTGATCGTGTGTCGGAAATGTGAACATCGCGCGGTGGGAATGTGCGCTCATGTCCCTCTAGTCACATCAGCCGGCAGAAAACTGATGGCCGGTCTTGAACATGACGCGGTCTGCGTCCGTATCCGTCCGCGAGCAACCCACTGGGGGGACCCCCGGACATCGGAGGTTGGCGTGCGCAAGGATGCGACCGTGGCCAGAGAACGTGGAGCGAGGGCCCGACATCGCATGTCCCAGTCCTCGGAGCCTGATGAGGAGTTGATGCGTGCCCTGTACCGGGAGCACGCCGGACCTCTCCTTGCGTATGTCCTCCGGCTGGTCGCCGGAGACCGGCAGCGTGCTGAGGATGTGGTGCAGGAGACGCTCATCCGTGCCTGGAAGAACGCCGGCCAGCTCAATCGAGCGACCGGTTCGGTACGCCCCTGGCTGGTGACGGTCGCTCGGCGCATCGTCATCGACGGCCATCGCAGCCGGCAGGCCCGGCCGCAGGAGGTCGACCCGTCGCCGCTGGAGGTCATCCCCGCGGAGGACGAGATCGACAAGGCGCTATGGCTGATGACGCTGTCGGACGCACTGTCCGACCTGACCCCGGCCCACCGGGAGGTGCTCGTCGAGACGTACTTCAAGGGGCGTACCGTCAATGAGGCGGCGGAGACGCTGGGCATACCCAGCGGCACCGTCCGTTCCCGGGTGTTCTACGCCCTGCGTTCGCTGAAGCTGGCTCTGGAGGAGAGGGGGGTGACGGCGTGATGAGCGTGTACGGGGGGTTCGGATCAGGAGGTCCGGGTATCTCTGCTTCCATGCAGGGAAATCCGGCTCCGAACGAGCACGAAACCGTCGGCGCCTATGCCCTCGGAATTCTCGACGATGCCGAGGCGACCGCGTTCGAGGCTCACCTCGCCGGCTGCGAGTGGTGCGCACAGCAGCTCGACGAACTGGCCGGGATGGAGCCGATCCTGGCCGCGCTCGCGGACATGCCGGGCTCCGGCACACCCGCGATCGGCGAGTCCCTGTCGGCCAAGCCCAGCCCGCGCCTGGTGGAGAAGCTCATCGACGAGGTGGCCGAGCGCCGCGCCCAGAAGCGCCGGCGTGCCTTCTACCTGGTCGCGGCGGCGGCAGCGCTGATCATCGGCGGCCCGCTGAGCGTGTACGCGGTGAGCGGTTCGGACACCGGCGGCACGGCCAATGTGGCGGTGAGCTCCGCACAGGCGGCCTTCCAGGAGATGCCCGACAAGGTCACGGTGACGGACCCGACGTCGCACGTCACCGCGACGGTCGCCCTGCAGAAGAAGGACTGGGGCACGGACGCCGTTCTGGAGCTGAAGAACGTCGCCGGTCCGCAGAAGTGCTCGTTGATCGCCGTCGGCAGGAACGGCGAGCGCCAGACCCTGTCGACCTGGTCGGTTCCGACGTGGGGCTACGGCCTGCCGAACGCCACGACGGAGAAGGGCAAGAAACCCCTCTACGTCCGCGGCGGCGCCGCCCTGGACCCGAACGAGATCGACCACTTCGAGGTGATGACCTTCGAGGGCAAGAAACTCGCCGAGGTCAAGCTCTGAGGGGCTTCGGCCACGGAACACGGCCGCCCTCGCCGGTTTCCTCACGGGGCTTCACTCGTGGCGGCGGGGCGGCCGTCGGCTTGGGACGCGGGTCCGGTGTCCGCCGGCCCGCCCCGCTCGGTACGCGGCGCGTGCCGCTCCCCTCTCGGCTCACCGCGGGGGGAGTGGTGATCAGCTCAGTGGCGGTCGGCTCAGGAACGAGCGGATGGTTCTCCCTGACGTCTCGAAGGTGTGCGGGCGGCTGAGCTGCAGGACGGTGCGAGGCCGGACAGGGCGCCGTGCGGGGTGGGATCCCGCAGGACGAGCTCCGCCGTCGGCATGCCGCCGGCCGTGCGGGGTGCCCGAGTGGGCCGGGCGGGCCCCGTGCGCGCACAGCAGGGGCGCGCCGCGGACGGCCGCGGGTGCCCCGAGGGCGGCCGGCCCGGTGAGACCGGTCGCACCCGTCGGCGCCCCCGGGTCCGTCATGCCGGTGTCCGTCCCCGCTCCACGGCCACGACCAGCCGTTCCCGGACCTCGGCCGGTGCCACCCCGGGCAGCAGATAGCGCCACAGCAAGGCGATCCGCTCGGGGAGATCGGCGCGGCGCGTGGCGATCTGGGACATCACCTGGGTGCCGGTGAAGCTCGCCACCAGGACACGGGCGAACTCCGTCTCGTCGACCTCCGGCAACAGCTCCCCGCGCTGCCGGGCCTCGTCCAGCTCCCGGCGGAACCGATCGATCCAGCACGCGTACACGGAGTACTCCCGCAGGCCCGACTCCTCCTGCTCGACGGCGAGCCGCACGCCCGCCCGGAGCAGGACGCTGCGCTGGAGCTCGAAGGCGAGGCGGAGCGTGAGGTCGACGAGCTGCTGGAGGCCGGCCGGCTTCTTCGGCAGGTCCAGGCCCCGGGCCTGCTCGACGATGACGGCCCGCGCCAGGTCCTCCTTGGACTTGAAGTGGAAGTACAGGGCGCCGTGCGTGGAGCCCGCGCGTTCGAGGATGCGGGTGATGCTCGTGCCCGCGTACCCGTACTCGTCGAACACCTCGGCCGCCGCGTGAAGGATCCGTTCCCTGGTGCGGACCGCGCGCTCCTGCATGGGCCGTGGCACTGGCCCTCCCCGTGGTCTCGTCCGTCCCGCAACAAAAAACAGAACGTACTCTATTTTTCTGTGCCGCGCGGTGCGGCCGAGGCCGCCTCTGGCGAGGTCAGGGCCCGGGGGCGGACATTCCCGGCTTCCGTGAGAGGGTCCCTTTCGCGTACGGTTGACGGCTGCCCAGCACGTCAGAAGGGGGCCCGGTGGCCGCTCAGGTTCAACAGGATTCCGCGGCCGGATCGGTCCACGGCTCGGATCACGGCACGATGCACGGCTCGGTGCACGGCGAGGCGTACGACTCCGTACGGGACCGGGAGATCCGCGGGGAACAGCAGCACCTGGACCGGGTGTACCGGCGCCTCGAGGAGAAGATCCACGAGGCCGAGTTCCTGCTGCGGGACGCGGCCAGGCGCGGCCAGGTCGGCACACCCGGGGCACTGGCCGAACGGGACGCACAGGTCTTCCAGGCGGGCCTCCACCTCAGCCGGCTGAACAACGAGTACGAGGACTTCCTCTTCGGCCGCATCGACCTGCTCGCCGGCAAGGACGGCAAGAAAGGCCCCGACGGGGCCTACACCGCCGTGGAGCCGGCCGAGGGCGCGGTGCGCGAGGACAACACGGCCGACATCGCCGAGACCCTGCACATCGGCCGTATCGGCGTCCTCGACGAGGACTACGTCCCGCTGGTCATCGACTGGCGGGCACCGGCCGCCGCCCCCTTCTACCGCTCCACGCCCCTGGACCCGGGCCGGGTCGTGCGCCGGCGCGTCATCCGCTCCAAGGGACGGCGCGTCCTCGGCGTCGAGGACGATCTGATGCGCCCCGAACTGCGGGCCTTCCTCGACGGCCGTGAACTGCCCGCCGTCGGCGACGGCGCGCTGATGGCGGCGCTCGGCCGGGCCCGCGGCCACACCATGCGGGACATCGTCGCCTCCATCCAGGCGGAGCAGGACCGCGTCATCCGCGCCCCCGCCGCCTCGGTGACGTACGTCGAGGGCGGGCCGGGCACGGGCAAGACGGCGGTCGCCCTGCACCGGGCCGCCTACCTGCTCTACCAGGACCGGCGCCGCTACGCCGGCGGCATCCTGATCGTCTCCCCGACCCCGCTGCTCGTCGCCTACACCGAGGGCGTGCTGCCCTCGCTCGGCGAGGAGGGCCAGGTCGCCATCCGTGCGATCGGCTCGCTGGTCGAGGGCGTCGAGGCCACGCTGTACGACTCCCCGCCGGTGGCGCGGATCAAGGGGTCGTACCGGATGCTGAAGGTGCTGCGGAAGGCGGCCCGGGGAGCGCTGGAGCGCGGCGGCGCACCGGACCGGCTGCGGGTCGTCGTCCTCGGCCGCCGGCTGGAGCTGGAGGGCGAGGAGCTGGACCGGATCCGGCGCACCGCCCTGGGCGGTACCGCGCCGGTCAACCTGCTGCGCCCGCGCGCCCGCAGGCTGCTGCTGGACGCCCTGTGGGAGAAGTCGGGAGCCGCCGCCCGGTACACCGACCCGGAGCCGGCCGCCGAGCTGCGTGCCTCCTTCGACGAGGACGTCACCGAAGAGGACTCCTTCACCGGCTTCCTGGACGCCTGGTGGCCCGAGCTGACCCCGCGGGACGTGCTCACCGCCATGGCCGACGAACGGCGGCTGGGCCGCTGGGCACGGCGGATCCTGAACCCCGGCGAGGTGCGCAGGCTCGCCCGCTCGCTGCAGCGGGACGGGTACTCGGTGCACGACATCGCCCTGCTCGACGAGCTCCAGGCGATCCTCGGCACCCCGGCCCGCCCGAGGAAGAAGCGCGAACTGGACCCGCTCGACCAGCTCACCGGCCTGGAGGAGCTGATGCCCGTACGGGAGGAGTCGCAGCGCGAGCGGGCCGAGCGGCTGGCGCAGGAGCGCACCGAGTACGCGCACGTCATCGTGGACGAGGCGCAGGACCTCACGCCCATGCAGTGGCGGATGGTCGGCCGCCGCGGCCGGCACGCCACCTGGACGGTCGTCGGTGACCCCGCCCAGTCCTCCTGGTCCGACCCGGACGAGGCTGCCGAGGCGCGCGAGGAAGCCCTGGGCACCCGCCCGCGGCGCCGTTTCCGGCTCACGGTGAACTACCGCAACCCGGCGGAGATCGCCGAGGTGGCCTCGAAGGTCCTCACCCTGGCCATGCCCGGCTCGACGGCTCCGTCGGCGGTCCGCGCCACGGGGGTGGAGCCGCGCTTCGCCGTCGTACGGGACTCCATGGAGAAGACCGTACGGGCGGAGGCCGAGCGGCTGCTGGACCAGGTGGACGGCACGATCGGTGTGATCGTCGCCATGAACCGGCGCGAGGAGGCCCGCCGCTGGCTCACCGGGCTCGGCACGGGGGACTTTCCGGACGAGCGGAGCCGGAACCAGGGGAGGGTGGTGGTCCTGGGCAGCATGGAGGCGAAGGGGCTGGAGTACGACGCGACGGTCGTCGTGTCCCCGGCGGAGATCGCCGATGAGTCCCCGGCCGGCCTGCGGGTCCTCTACGTCGCCCTGACCAGGGCCACCCAGCGGCTGACGGTGGTGTCGGGCGAGCGGGACGAACCGGATGAGGCCGGGGTGCCGGACCTGCTGCGGGACTGACGGGACCGACGGGACCGAGGTGATCCGCCGTGGGAGTGAACCGCGGGGTGAGCTGTGAGCCGCGGGACGAGCTGTCGGCTGCGGGTGTGAGGGAAGGCAATTGTTCCGGCCGGTGCGACAGGCGCGACAGGAATGGCCGCGGGGTCCGCGTTTGTTAGCCTGGTCGTGGCACCGGCCCGATCCAAGCCCCCGGGCCCAACCTTTGTCGCTTCGAGCGACCACTTGCCGCGAGGCGAGCATGGCGGGTCGGTGTCGTCAGCATCACTTCGGAGGTCTTCCAGAGGTCCGCGTCAGGGAGTGACGCGGACCTCTTGTGCTGGACGCGGACCTGTTGCGGGGGACGCGGACCTCTTGTGCCGCAGGGGCGTCCTTCTTCCGTTCCCGCCGGTTTTTCTCCGTCTTTGCCTGCTCCTCGCCTCCGTCCGGTTCTCCCGCTCTCACCGGCCCTCGTATGGTGAAACTCACTTTCCGGAAAACGACGCAATCCCCCGCGAACAAAAAGTTCGCAATCGAAGACGGTTGGCACGTACTCGGGGGTAGGTGCGACGATCGGACAGCACAACCACGCGACATCAGGTGAAAGCAGAGGAAGTCGGTCATGGCAACGGCGCCCAGCGTCTCCTACTCGATGACGATCCGGCTGGAGGTGCCGGCGGGCGGGACCGCCGTATCGCAGCTCACCACGGCCGTGGAGTCCTCCGGAGGCTCGGTGACCGGCCTTGACGTCACCGCGTCGGGTCATGAGCGGCTGCGCATCGACGTCACCATCGCGGCCACCTCGACGACGCACGCCCAGGAGATCATCGAGAAGCTGCGCGGCATCGAGGGCGTCACGCTGGGCAAGGTCTCGGACCGTACGTTCCTCATGCACCTCGGCGGCAAGATCGAGATGGCGTCCAAGCACCCCATCCGCAACCGCGACGACCTGTCCATGATCTACACCCCGGGTGTGGCCCGTGTCTGCATGGCGATCGCGGAGAACCCCGAGGACGCCCGCCGCCTGACCATCAAGCGCAACTCCGTCGCGGTGGTGACGGACGGCTCGGCGGTGCTGGGCCTGGGCAACATCGGCCCCAAGGCCGCGCTGCCGGTCATGGAGGGCAAGGCGGCCCTCTTCAAACGGTTCGCCGGCATCGACGCCTGGCCGCTGTGCCTGGACACCCAGGACGTCGACGAGATCGTCCGGATCGTCAAGGCGATCGCCCCCGGGTTCGCCGGCATCAACCTCGAGGACATCTCCGCGCCGCGCTGCTTCGAGATCGAGGCCCGGCTGCGCGAGGCCCTGGACATCCCCGTCTTCCACGACGACCAGCACGGCACCGCGATCGTCGTGCTCGCCGCGCTGACCAACGCACTTCGCGTGGTGGGCAAGGAGATCGACAGCGTGCGCGTGGTGATGTCCGGTGCCGGTGCGGCCGGTACGGCCATCCTCAGGCTGCTGCTCGCGGCCGGGGTGAAGAACGCCGTCGTCGCCGACATCCACGGCGTGGTGCACGCGGACCGCGAGGACCTCGTCGACGCCGCTCCGGACTCGGCGCTGCGCTGGATCGCCGAGAACACCAACCCCGAGAACTTCACCGGCACGCTGAAGCAGGCCGTGCGGGGTGCGGACGTCTTCATCGGGGTCTCGGCGCCCAACGTGATCGACGGCGACGACGTGGCCGCCATGGCCGACGGGGCCATCGTCTTCGCGCTTGCGAACCCCGACCCCGAGGTGGACCCGGCGATCGCCCGTGAGACGGCGGCAGTTGTGGCCACCGGCCGCTCCGACTTCCCCAACCAGATCAACAACGTGCTGGTCTTCCCGGGTGTCTTCCGCGGCCTGCTGGACGCGCAGTCCCACAGCGTCAACACGGAGATGATGCTGGCCGCCGCGCAGGCTCTCGCCAATGTGGTCACCGAGGACGAGCTGAACCCGAACTACATCATCCCGAGCGTCTTCAACGACAGGGTCGCGAGCGCGGTCGCCGGAGCCGTCCGGGAAGCCGCGCAGAGATCCGGGGCGACGGCGTGATGATCGCCACGGTGCCGGGAAACCGGCGCGTCGCGGGACATCCGGCCACCGGCGCGGCCTTATCGTGCCTGGGATCGGGCCCTCTTTTCGTGTGACTCCCCAGGGTGTTCTCACGACTCCTATGGGTGCCGGATTGGCATTGACGCCGCAGGTAGAGGCAGGATGCCACCCTGGGCGCGAGGGTCTGGCTACGGACCTGGGTCCAGGGAATGTCCGAGGGCCCTGGCAGCATTCGGCTTCGCTGTGCCCATCATGCGGCTTCGCCGCGTGGCACGCCGCAACGGCAAGAAGAAAACGGGAGTAACAACATGAACCGCAGTGAGCTGGTGGCCGCGCTGGCCGACCGCGCCGAGGTGACCCGCAAGGACGCCGACGCCGTGCTGGCCGCGTTCGCCGACATCGTCGGCGATGTCGTCTCCAAGGGGGACGAGAAGGTCACCATCCCTGGCTTCCTGACCTTCGAGCGCACCCACCGTGCCGCTCGCACCGCCCGCAACCCCCAGACCGGCGAGCCGATCCAGATTCCGGCCGGCTACAGCGTGAAGGTCTCCGCGGGCAGCAAGCTCAAGGAAGCCGCCAAGGGCAAGTGACCTTGCCGTGCGTACGCCGCGAAACGGCGTACGAGGCCCCGTAGGGCACAACAACGACAATGGGGCGGCCCCCTGCTGCAGCCTGCCGCAGGGGGCCGCCCCGTCGCCGTACAGGCGCCGTGCACGCCGTCCTGCGGCCTTGTCGGCCCTGTCCCGCCCGGTCACGCCCTTGTCGGCCCCGCGTCGGCCCTGACGTCGTCGCACCGGCGTCCTGGCGCCGCTGTGCCGTTGCCGTGGCGCCGGTCGTGACGCCGTCAGGCGTCCTCGTGCCCGTTGTCCTGCTGTCTTGCTGTCTTGCGCCGGCTTTCCTCGTGCCGGCTTGCCCCGTGCCGTCCCGGCGTCGCCTCCGCCGTCGCCCCACACAGCCGAGAAGCCTCCCGGGCCCGAGGGCCTGGGAGGCTTCGTCGTACTGCCGCTGAACGGCCTTTGAACGGCCTTCCGCGCCCCGTACGGGGCGTCGGCCGGGGAGTTCCGCGCTCCCCCGGCCGAGAGGTCAGCCGAGCGCCTTGCCGGGCAGCTCGACCTTGGCGCCGAGGTCCACGAGCTTCTCCATGAAGTTCTCGTAGCCGCGGTTGATCAGGCCGATGCCGTGGACACGGGAGGTGCCCTGGGCGGCCAGGGCGGCGATCAGGTAGGAGAAGCCGCCGCGCAGGTCCGGGATGACCAGGTCGGCACCCTGGAGGCGGGTCGGGCCGGAGACCACCGCGGAGTGCAGGAAGTTGCGCTGGCCGAAGCGGCAGTCCATGCCGCCCAGGCACTCCCGGTACAGCTGGATGTGCGCGCCCATCTGGTTCAGCGCGGAGGTGAAGCCCAGCCGGGACTCGTACACCGTCTCGTGGATGATCGACAGGCCGGTCGCCTGGGTGAGGGCGACCACCAGCGGCTGCTGCCAGTCGGTCTGGAAGCCGGGGTGCACATCCGTCTCCAGCGCGATCGACTTCAACTGCCCGCCGGGGTGCCAGAAGCGGATGCCCTCGTCGTCGATCTCGAAGGCGCCGCCCACCTTCCGGTAGGTGTTCAGGAACGTCATCATCGACCGCTGCTGCGCACCGCGGACGTAGATGTTGCCCTCGGTCGCCAGCGCCGCCGACGCCCAGGACGCGGCCTCCAGACGGTCCGGGATCGCCCGGTGGGTGTAGCCGCCGAGCCGGTCCACACCCGTGATGCGGATCGTGCGGTCGGTGTCCATCGCGATGATCGCGCCCATCTTCTGCAGGACGCAGATCAGGTCCTCGATCTCCGGCTCCACGGCCGCGTTGGTCAACTCCGTGACGCCCTCGGCCAGTACGGCCGTCAGCAGCACCTGCTCGGTCGCGCCGACCGACGGATAGGGAAGGCGGATCTTCGTTCCCCGCAGCCCCTTGGGAGCCTCCAGGTACTGGCCGTCGGCCCGCTTCTCGATCACCGCGCCGAACTTCCGCAGCACGTCGAAGTGGAAGTCGATCGGACGGCCGCCGATGGCGCAGCCGCCCAGCCCCGGGATGAAGGCGTGCCCCAGCCGGTGCAGCAGCGGACCGCAGAACAGGATCGGGATGCGCGACGAACCCGCGTGGGCATCGATGTCGGCCACGTTCGCGCTCTCCACACGGGTCGGGTCGAGCACCAGCTCACCCGGCTCGTCGCCCGGACCGACCGTCACTCCGTGCAGTTGCAGCAGACCGCGAACGACCCGCACATCACGGATGTCCGGAACGTTGCGCAGGCGACTCGGTCCATCGCCCAGCAGCGCGGCGACCATGGCCTTCGGCACGAGATTCTTCGCACCGCGGATTCGGATCTCGCCCTCCAGCGGGGTTCCGCCATGGACAAGCAGGACATCGTCGTTGACGGTCATGTATCTCGCGTTCTGGTGAGTTGGGCAGGGAACCGGCCGGTCACTTCGGTCAGGGGGCCGGAGGACAGAGTAATCGCCGTACGTACCCCTTCCGTAAGCCTGTCGACGGCCCCAACCCGGGCATGGCCCCGCTCCGATACGAACCGTCGATCGCCGGGTACGCGCGGTCACCGGAACCGCGGATGCGCCGGTCGCGCACCCGTGCGCCCGCCTGCCCCCGTACCCTTCCCGGACCGGGCCTGACCAGGCCGCCCCCTGTGATTCAGGCTGCTCTCACTCACGTAGCCGGATTGACTCCCCAAGCGAAGGGAAGATGCGGGATCATGTCTGGCATGACCGAGGTGTCCTCGCTCACAGGGCGGCTGCTCGTGGCAACGCCCGCCCTGGCGGACCCGAACTTCGAGCGTGCGGTGGTGCTCCTTCTCGACCACGACGAGGAGGGCTCCCTCGGTGTCGTCCTCAACCGCCCCACCCCCGTGGACGTGGGCGACATCCTGGAAGGCTGGGCGGACCTCGCCGGGGAACCCGGCGTCGTGTTCCAGGGCGGCCCGGTGTCGCTGGACTCCGCACTCGGCGTGGCCGTGGTCCCCGGCAACGGCTCCGACGAGAACGCCCCGCTGGGCTGGCGCCGGGTGCACGGCGCGATCGGCCTCGTCGACCTGGAGGCGCCCCCCGAGCTGCTGGCCTCCGTCCTCGGCTCGCTGCGGATCTTCGCCGGATACGCCGGCTGGGGACCCGGCCAGCTGGAGGACGAGCTGGCGGAAGGGGCCTGGTACGTCGTCGAGTCCGAACCCGGTGACGTCTCCTCCCCGGCCCCCGAGAAGCTCTGGCGCGAGGTGCTGCGCCGCCAGCGCAACGAACTGGCGATGGTCGCCACATATCCGGACGACCCGTCGCTCAACTGATGCGGGGCGGCTTCAGTACCCTGTGCTGTATGAGCACTCTCGAGCCCGAGCGCGGCACCGGTACGGGGACCCTTGTCGAGCCGACGCCGCAGGTGTCCCACGGCGATGGTGACCACGAGCGCTTCGCCCACTACGTCCAGAAGGACAAGATCATGGCGAGCGCCCTCGACGGCACGCCCGTCGTGGCGCTCTGCGGCAAGGTGTGGGTGCCGGGCCGCGACCCGAAGAAGTACCCCGTGTGCCCGCTGTGCAAGGAGATCTACGACTCCATGGGCAGCGGCGGCGAGGGCGACGACAAGAAGTAACCGGCCACTGGACCGGCCACCGCTCGGCTGAGACCCGCAGGCCCCCGAGGCGCGCCCCGGGGGTCTGGACCGTCGGGTGGTGTGCGCGCCGCGTGCAGCATGTGCAACGTTCGTTGCGCTGCGTTGCCCCCGGCGCTACCCATGGGACATGACTTCTTCCCATGGTGCTCCCCATGGCTCTTTCCAGGACTCCCGGGATTCCCAGAGTTCCCAGGGTTCCCAGGGCACGGCCGATGTGATTCCGGCGCCGCGCGCCGTGGCCGGCATCCCGGGCCGCGCCGTCCCGCTCGACCGGGAGACCACCCTGTGGGCCGCACCGGGCACCGACGGCACCGAGCGCTGGCTGCGCGCCACCCTCGGCGCCGCTTTCGGCCTGCCCTTTCCGGCCGGTCCCGAGGACGCCCGGAACTCCGTACGGCTGCGTCTGGACGACGCCCTGGAGCCCGAGGCGTACCGGCTCAGCGCCGTCCCCGACCGGGGCGTCGAGATCGTCGGCGGCTCTCCGGCCGGGGTCTTCTGGGGTGCGCAGACCCTGCGCCAGCTGCTCGGCCCGGACGCCTTCCGGCGTGCCCCCGTACGGCCGGACGCCCTCCATGCGATCCCGGCCCAGGTCATCGAGGACGCCCCGCGCTTCGGCTGGCGCGGGCTGCTGCTCGACGTGGCCCGGCACTTCATGCCCAAGGACGGCGTCCTGCGCTACCTCGACCTGATGGCCGCGCACAAACTCAACGTGCTGCACCTGCACTTGACGGACGACCAGGGCTGGCGCATCGAGATCCGGCGCCACCCGGCGCTGACGGAGGTCGGCTCCTGGCGGGCACGGACGAAAATCGGCCATCGCGCGTCCCCGCTGTGGGAGAACAAACCCCACGGCGGCTACTACACCCAGGACGACATCCGGGAGATCGTCGCCTACGCCGCCGAGCGGCACATCAGCGTCATTCCCGAAATCGACGTACCCGGGCACTCGCAGGCCGCCATCGCCGCCTACCCCGAACTCGGCAACACCGATGTCGTCGACACCTCCGCCCTCACCGTCTGGGACACCTGGGGAGTCAACCCGAACGTACTCGCTCCCACCGACACCACCCTGCGGTTCTACGAGGGCGTCCTCGAGGAAGTGCTCGAGCTGTTCCCCGCGGACGCGGTCCGATCCCCCGGGTTCTCCGGGTTCTCCGGATTCTCGGAGTTCGTCCACATCGGCGGCGACGAGTGCCCCAAGGAGCAGTGGCGGGCCTCGCCCACCGCGCAGGCGCGCATCAAGGAGCTCGGGCTGGCGGACGAGGACGAGCTGCAGGCGTGGTTCATCGGCCACTTCGACGCCTGGCTCTCCGCGCGCGGACGCAGGCTGATCGGCTGGGACGAGATCCTGGAGGGCGGGCTGGCACCGGGCGCCGCGGTGTCGTCCTGGCGCGGATACGCCGGCGGGATCGCCGCCGCGCGGGCCGGCCACGACGTCGTCATGTGCCCGCAGGAACAGGTGTACTTGGACCACCGCCAGGCTCCCGGCGAGGACGAACCCGTACCGATCGGCTATGTACGCACTCTGGAGGATGTCTACCGGTTCGAGCCGATTCCTCCCGAACTCGATGCGGACGGGGCCCGTCATGTGCTGGGCACCCAGGCCAATGTGTGGACGGAGGTCCTGGAGGACTCCGCGCGCGTGGACTACCAGGCCTTCCCCAGGCTGGCCGCGTTCGCCGAGGTCGCCTGGAGCCGCCTGCCCGCCCCCGCCGAACGGGACTTCGCCGGCTTCGAACGGCGGATGACCACCCACTACCGGCGGCTGGACGCCCTGGGCGTCGGTTACCGGCCGCCCACCGGACCGCGTCCGTGGCAGCGGCGGCCGGGAGTGCCGGGGCGGCCCCTCGAGGGGCCGCCG
>NZ_BAAAHG010000044.1:0-54294 GCF_039525155.1 Streptomyces thermoalcalitolerans
GCTCACCCCGCGGACCCCGCCGGCCAGGGCCCGGACACGCCCGAGCCCGCCGCCGCGGCTGCCGAACCGTCCGCCTCCCGGCCCCGGGCGGCCGAACCCGAAGCGGCCACCCCCGGCATTCCTCAGCAGCCCCAGCCCGACCGGCCCGTCGGGGAGTTCGTGCCGGTCGAGGGCTCGGTGCCCACCACCGCGCACCTGGCCCCGACCCCGCAGGAGCCGGCCGCCACGGTCCCCGCGCCCCGCGACGGCGACACCGCCGCCGTGTCCGGCGAGGAGCCCGGCGGCGAGGCCCAGGACGCCGGCCGGAGGCGGAAGCCCGCCGGCCCGCCCGCGCCCGCCTTCAGCGACGCCGAGCGCGAGGCCGTCCTCAAGGTGATCCGCGAACGCCGCGACATCCGCAACGGCTTCCGCAGCGACCCCATCCCGGACGAGGTGCTGCGCCGCGTCCTGGAGGCGGCCCACACGGCGCCCTCCGTGGGGCACTCCCAGCCCTGGGACTTCGTGGTCATCCGCTCCCTGGAGACCCGGCGTGCGATGCACGAGCTGGTGATGCGTCAGCGCGAGGCGTACGCCAAGTCGCTGCCCAAGGGCCGGGCGAAGCAGTTCAAGGACATGAAGATCGAGGCCATCCTCGACGCCCCGGTGAACATCGTCGTCACCGCCGACCCCACCCGCGGCGGCCGGCACGTCCTGGGGCGGCACACCCAGCCGCAGATGGCGCCGTACTCCTCCGCGCTCGCGGTCGAGAACCTCTGGCTCGCCGCCCGCGCCGAGGGCCTGGGCGTCGGCTGGGTGAGCTTCTTCGACGAGCGCGAGATGGTCCGCGCCCTCGGCCTGCCCGAGCACCTGGAGGCCGTCGCCTACCTGTGCGTGGGGTACGTCGACGAGTTCCCGGAGGAACCCGAACTGGTGCAGACCGGCTGGTCCAAGCGCCGCCCGCTGTCGTGGGTCGTGCACGAGGAGACGTACGGCCGCCGCGTGCTGCCCGGCGAGGAGCCGCACGACCTGCTCGCCGAGACCGTCGCCCAGATCCGCCCGCTGGACGCCAAGGCGCTCGGCGAGGCCTGGGAGCGGCAGAAGCGCATGACCAAGCCGTCCGGCGCGCTCGGCGTACTGGAGATCATCTCCGCGCAGCTGTGCGGCCTGTCCCGCCAGTGCCCGCCGCCGATCCCGGAGCCCGCGGCCGTCGTGGTCTTCGCCGGCGACCACGGTGTGCACGCCCAGGGCGTCACCCCCTGGCCGCAGGAGGTCACCGCCCAGATGGTGGCCAACTTCCTCGGCGGGGGAGCGGTCTGCAACGCCTTCGCGAACCAGGTGGGCGCCGAGGTCTGCGTGGTCGACGTGGGCGTCGCCGCCGACCTGCCGACCACCACCGGCCTGCTGCCCCGCAAGATCCGCCCGGGCACGTCCGACATGACCGCCGGCCCCGCGATGACCCGCGAGGAGGCCAAGAAGGCCATCGAGATCGGCATCGAGACCGCCCGCGACCTGGTCGCGGCGGGCAACAAGGCCCTGCTCACCGGTGAGATGGGCATCGCCAACACCACGGCGTCCGCCGCGCTCATCTCGGTGTTCACCGGCGCCGACCCGGCCGAGGTGACCGGCCGGGGCACGGGCATCAGCGACGAGATGCTCGCCCACAAGACCGACGTGGTCCGCCGCGCCCTGGAACTGCACCAGCCGGACCCCGCCGACCCCGTCGGTGTCCTGGCCGCGGTCGGCGGCTTCGAGCACGCGGCCATGGTCGGCCTGCTCCTGGGCGGCGCCTCCCTGCGCACACCGGTGATCCTGGACGGCGTCAGCGCGGGTGCCGCCGCACTGGCCGCCCGTGCGATCGCGCCCGAGGTCCTGGCGGCGTGCATCGCGGGGCACCGCAGCGCCGAGCCCGGACATGTCGCCGCGCTCAAGAAGCTCGGCCTGCGCCCCCTGATCGACCTCGACCTGCGCCTCGGCGAGGGAACGGGTGCGCTGCTCGCCCTGCCGCTGGTGCAGAGCACGGCGCGGGCGATGCACGAGGTGGCGACGTTCGACTCGGCGGGTGTCACCGAGAAGTAGCACCGCGGGGCCGGGGGCGCGTTCCGGCGCGCCCCCGGCCCCGCCGTACCCTGAACCCACTTCTGGAATTCGCTGGAATTCGCACATCAGGGCCGCTCCAGAGTCGTGGCGCCCGTTTGTGCCGCCTGGACCACTCGGACGAGGAGCCGTACCTCATATGGCCGAACACCCCGCCTACCCCGTGGGCCTTCGCCTGACCGGCCGCCGCGTGGTCGTCCTCGGTGGCGGCCAGGTCGCCCAGCGACGCCTCCCGGCGCTCATCGCGGCCGGCGCGGACGTCGTCCTCGTCTCGCCCGAGGCGACCGCCTCCGTCGAGGCCATGGCGGACGCGGGCGAGATCACCTGGAAGCGGCGCCGGTACCAGGAGGGCGACCTCGCGGACGCCTGGTACGCGCTGATCGCCACCGACGACCACGACGCCAACACCCGCGCCTCCGCGGAGGCGGAACGCCACCGTGTGTGGTGCGTACGCTCCGACGACGCCGACGCGGCGACCGCCTGGACCCCGGCCACCGGCCACAGCGAGGGCGTCACGGTCGCCGTGCTCACCAGCAGCGCGCGCGAACGCGACCCCCGGCACACCGCCGCCATCCGCGACGCGGTGATCGAGGGCCTGCGCGACGGCACGCTCGTCGCCCCGCACCACCGCACCCGCACACCGGGCGTGGCCCTCGTCGGCGGCGGCCCCGGCGACCCGGACCTGATCACGGTCCGCGGCCGCCGGCTGCTCGCGGAGGCCGACGTCGTCATCGCCGACCGCCTCGGCCCCCGCGATCTGCTCGCCGAACTCCCGCCGCACGTCGAGGTGATCGACGCGGCGAAGATCCCCTACGGCCGCTCCATGGCCCAGGAGGCCATCAACAACGCCCTCATCGAGTACGCCAAGCAGGGCAAGGCGGTCGTCCGGCTCAAGGGCGGCGACCCATACGTCTTCGGCCGGGGCATGGAGGAGGTCCAGGCGCTCGCGGAGGCCGGGATTCCGTGCACGGTCGTCCCCGGCATCTCCAGCTCCATCTCCGTCCCGGGTGCGGCCGGCATCCCCGTCACCCACCGCGGGGTCGCCCATGAGTTCACCGTGGTCAGCGGGCATGTCGCCCCCGACGACGAGCGTTCCCTGGTCGACTGGCCCAGCCTGGCCCGCCTCACCGGCACCCTCGTGGTCCTCATGGGCGTCGACAAGATTGGGAAGATCGCCGAGACGCTCATCGCCCACGGCAAGTCCCCCGACACCCCGGTCGCCCTCGTCCAGGAGGGCACGACCGCGGCCCAGCGCCGGGTGGACGCCACCCTGGGGACGGTCGAGGAGACCGTCCGTGCCGAGGACGTGAGACCACCGGCCGTCATCGTCATCGGAGAGGTCGTCACGATCGGCCCCGGAGCCTGAGCCGGAGACCGAAGGAGCACCCACCCGTGGCCGATCCCATCATCGTCGAGGACCCCGGCGACCCGCGTCTGTCCGACTACACGCGCCTGACCGACGTGGAGCTGCGCCGCAGGCGCGAACCCGCCGAGGGCCTGTTCATCGCCGAGGGCGAGAAGGTCATCCGCCGGGCCAGGGCCGCCGGGTACGAGATGCGCTCGATGCTGCTGTCCGCGAAGTGGCTCGACGCCATGCGGGACGTCATCGACGACGTCCCCGCCCCCGTCTACGTCGTCAGCCCCGACGTCGCCGAACGGGTCACCGGCTACCACGTGCACCGCGGCGCGCTCGCCTCCATGCGGCGCAAGCCGCTGCCCCCGGCGGACGGCCTGCTGCGCACGGCCCGCCGGATCGCGGTCATGGAGTCCGTCAACGACCACACCAACATCGGTGCGATCTTCCGCTCCGCCGCCGCCCTCGGCATGGACGCGGTCCTGCTCTCCCCGGACTGCGCCGATCCGCTCTACCGCCGCAGCGTCAAGGTCTCCATGGGCGCGGTCTTCTCCCTGCCGTACGCCCGGCTCGAGACCTGGCCGGCGGACCTGGAGACGGTCCGCGCGGCCGGCTTCACCCTGCTCGCCCTCACCCCGGACGAGAGGGCCAAGCCCCTGGACGAGGCCGCCCCGCACCGTCTGGACCGGGTCGCCCTGATGCTCGGCGCGGAGGGCGACGGCCTGTCCGCCCGGGCCCTGAGGGCCGCCGACGCATGGGTCCGCATCCCCATGTCCCACGGCGTCGACTCCCTCAACGTGGGCGCGGCAGCCGCGGTCGCCTTCTACGCGGTGACGGCGGGCCGCCCTCAGCCGTAGGGCCAGGACGGCCCGGGCGCGTGCACGCGCGCGTGGTCCTGCCGCACCGGTGCGCTCCGGCCGTCGCCGTCCAGCCCGCGGGCCGGGCCCTGGCAGCCCTGGGCCGCCGCGATGCCGAGGGCGACCAGCAGCGTCACCACCACGAACACGACGAGACGCTGCCGCAGCAGACGCGGGTTGGCGGGGCGCCGGCCGGGCGCCGTGGACCGCGGCCCCGTCCGCCCGGTGCCGCTCCGGGAAACGGGACGGCCGCCGCTTCGCGCGGCACCCGCACGGGAGGGGGCCCCGCTCGCCGTGCCCCGGGACGGACCGCTCCGCGACGGAGGAACCTTGCCGCGGGGCACCGGGGTGCCGGGCGAGGAGCCCGCCGGGGGCCGTCGGCCCCGCGGAAGCTCGGAGTAGCCGGTGCGCTGCTGGGCCGGGTGGCGGCCGGGCAGGGAGCCGGCCGGCCGGTCCGGTTCGGCGATACGCGGCGTGGGCGGCCGTACGTCGCTCAGGTCCTGCGCCTCACGCGCCGCGATCTCCTTCAGCCGCAGCGACAGCTCCAGGGTGGTGGGCCGCTCCTCGGGGTTCTTCGCCAGACACGCCCGCAGCAGCGGAGCCAACGCGTCCGGCACGCCGTCCAGCTGGGGCTCCTCGTGCACCACGCGGTACAGCATCACCTCCGAACTGCCGTGCCCGAAGGGCGAGTCGCCCGTCGACGCGTACGCCAGCGTCGCCCCCAGCGAGAACACGTCGGTCGCCGGGGTGACGGCCGCGCCGCGCACCTGCTCGGGGGCGAGGAACCCGGGTGAGCCGACCGCCGTGCCGACATGCGTGAGCGTCGAGGAACCGGTCGCCCAGGCGATGCCGAAGTCGATGATCCGCGGCCCCTTCGGGGACAGCAGGATGTTGGACGGCTTGAGGTCCCGGTGCACCACCCCGGCCTCGTGCACGGCGACCAGTCCCTCGGACAGCGCGGCCCCGATCGCCGCCACCTCCGCGGCGGAGAGCGGTCCCTCCTCGGCCACCTTGTCGTGCAGGGAGGGGCCGGGCACGTACTGGGTCGCGAACCACGGCCGCTCCGCCTCCAGGTCCGCCGCCACCAGCCGTGCCGTACAGCCGCCCCGGATCCGCCGCGCCGCCGAGACCTCGCGCGCGAACCGGGAACGGAACTCCTGGTCCTCCGCCAGGTCCGGCCGGATGACCTTGAGGGCGACCCGCTGGCCCTTCCGGTCGGAGCCCAGGTAGACCACACCCATCCCGCCCGCGCCGAGCCGTCGGTGAAGCCTGAACGAGCCGACGACGCGCGGGTCCTCGCGCCTCAGGCGCATCATCGCCATGTTCATCCCCGCTGCCCGGTCCCTGTGACGAGCCACAGCTTACGTATCCGGGGCGGCTCGTGCGGAGAGGCCGCGCCCTCTCGACCGGTCGATTGTCGGTGCGGAAAGGGGGAGATGAGGGGTGGTCAAGACACATGGGAACAGGCCGCCTTTGTGCGGATGACAGGCTCAATCACCTTTTCCTGAAAGGAGGTTGACCATTCGAACAACCGCCGTCGGAAATGGTGGCGAAGGGGACACCCCGAAGGGGTGAGCCCGAGGTGCGCCGGGTTGCCGCACACGTGAGGGACGTCACGCACGGCGGCCGTGAGGGGCGACCCCTCCGGGAAGACCCCGAGAACCGGACCCGTCTCTCCAACCAGAGGAGTAGTCCGCGGGCCGGCTCTCATCCTCCGGGAGGCCCTCCGACCGGTACGAGGGCATGACGACCCGTGCCCGCCGCACGCCTAGATTTGAGGGCGAGCGGCGGGTGCAGCGCTCGTCCCCCCGAGGCCGGACATCCGCCGCTGCGCGACGACACCCGAGACGGTTCAGGAGAAGGACCATGGCCCCGACGGCAGCGCGGGCACTGCTGCGCACCCGTGGACGCGCCGCGCGCCCCCGTCGTACGGACCGCCGCCACCCCCTGGTGGCGACGCTGATGGCCCTTCCCCTGGCGGCCCTGCTCCTGCTTGTCTTCGACGGCTGGGACACAGTGGCCACACAGGCGTCGTCCGTGGGTGTGATGCTGGGGCGTTGAGCGGAGCCCCAGGCCCGGAAGAGCGGTCCGGGAGGGGACGTCCACCCATGAAGCCCCGTGGGGACGGGGGTGCGACGGACGGCAGAATGCCGGCGCGGCTGGGGAGCTGCGCCGGCATTGTTCCGTGCGGCGTTCCGTGCGGCGTTCCGCGCGGGCGGCACAGCCGCGGGCGGCCGTGTCCGCGGCCACGGGCGCACCGTCCGGCACGGACCCGTTCGGCCCCCGGCCCGGTCGTCCCGCATGCGGCCCCGTACCCTCACGGTCAGCGCCGCACCCCAGGGAGCCCCCGTGACCGCCGACCCGCTGCTGCCCACGCTGATCACCCGAGCCGAGGCAGCGGCGCACGCCCGCCCGGAGCCCTGTCCCTGCGGAGCACCCGTCACCCTCGCCCACCGCCCCGACGCCACCGTGGTCCGCCATGCGCACACCGTCGCGAAGGCCCACGCCCCGCGCACCGACGCCACCGGCCTCGCCCTCCGCCTCACCACGGCCGCGCGTCTTTCCGGCGTCCTGCTGCCTCCGCTCACCCGTGCCCCGGCCGTCCTCCACGACCGCCTCGTGACCTTCTGGCCGTACGGCACCCCGGTGGACCCGAACGCCCCCGACGCCGCTCCCTGGGAGGCCGCCGCCACCTTGCTGGCCCGCCTCCACCGCAGTCCCGCCCCACCGGCCCTGCCCCCCATGCGGGGCCCCGCCAAGGCCGCCCGGGCCGTCGCCCGCCTGCGCGCCACGGCCCCCGGCCATCCCGCCGCCCGCGCCGTCCTGCGCGCCTGGGCGGGCCTGCCGGCCTGGGCCCGCGACGAGGCCCCCATGCCGGACAGCCGGACCGTCTGCCACGGCGACCTCCACCTCGGCCAGCTCGTCCGCCACCCGGCCCCGGACGGCCCCTGGCAGCTGATCGACGTCGACGACCTCGGCACCGGCGTTCCCGCCTGGGACCTGGGCCGCCCCGCGGCCTGGTACGCCTGCGGACTGCTCGCGCCCGAGGAGTGGAGCCGCTTCCTGACCGCGTACCGCACGGCCGGCGGCCCGGCTGTCCCCGCGGAGGGCGACCCCTGGCCCGCCCTGGACGTCCCGGCCCGTGCCCTCACCGTGCAGACCGCCGCGCTGGCCGTCGCCAAGGCGACCGCGGCGGACCGTCCGCTGGACGAGACCGAACAGGCCGTGGTCGACGCCTGCGACCGCATGAGCGGCATCCCGCCGGAGCCGGCCGCCGGGATGCCGGGGGAACCGGCGGCGTAGGGTGCAACCGATCGTGACGGGACGGAGTCTGTTCCTGCGACACCCGAAGCAGTGACGACCGGCGAGGAGTTGACCGACGATGCAGTGTCCGAAATGTCATGCGCCCATGTACACCCACAACCGCAACGGCGTTCAGATCGAGCAGTGCAGCGGCTGCCGCGGCATCTTCCTCGACTACGGCGAACTGGAGGCGCTGACCCGTCTGGAGGCCCAGTGGGCCCAGCCCGCGCCGCCCCCGCCCGCTCCGCATGCCTACCCGGCCGCCCCGCAGGCCCCCGCCTGGGGCGCCCCGCACACAGGCCACGGGTACCACGGCCATCACCGGCACAAGAGCTTCGGCCGCATGCTGTTCTCCAGCTGAGCACGGCGGAAAGCCCCCGGCCGTACGGGGCGGCCGGGGGCTTTCCGGTGTGTGGACGATACTGGGATTGAACCAGTGACCTCTTCCGTGTCAGGGAAGCGCTCTCCCGCTGAGCTAATCGTCCTCGGGACCACGATCGTGCTCCGGAGCGGATCATGGGCACTGCGTGCGCGATACTGGGATTGAACCAGTGACCTCTTCCGTGTCAGGGAAGCGCTCTCCCGCTGAGCTAATCGCGCGAGCGGATCTTCAGAAGATCCAGTGGACGATACTGGGATTGAACCAGTGACCTCTTCCGTGTCAGGGAAGCGCTCTCCCGCTGAGCTAATCGTCCTTGGAGGTGGAGACGGGATTTGAACCCGTGTAGACGGCTTTGCAGGCCGTTGCCTCGCCTCTCGGCCACTCCACCAGGAGTGGAGGGGACCGGGAGATCCCCTCTTCCCTCGAGCGGACGACGAGGCTCGAACTCGCGACCTCAACCTTGGCAAGGTTGCGCTCTACCAACTGAGCTACGTCCGCCTGTCGTTTCGGCTCGCTCACGCGACCCGGCGACGTGTTGAACTTTAGCGGATTCCGGGGCCAGTACAAAAACACGTTTGCGCAGCATGCTGCGCTGCGCCCGCGCGCCGGTCCGGTCAGGGGGCCGGAAGCGGTCCGGTCAGGGGGCCGGAAGCGGTCCGGTCAGGGGGCCGGAAGCGGTCCGGTCAGGGGGCCGGACAGGACACGCCCGGGTCCGGCGGGGAAGGCCCGCCCTAGACTGCTCGACGTGCTCGATCTCGCTCCTCTCGCCCGGTTCGGTGACCGTGTCGCCACCGATCTGGCCGATGTCACCAGCGATCCCGCGGCCCTGGACTCCACCGGTTTCTGGGCCGTCGCCGCCGACTACGAGGGCCGTCTGACCTGTGCCCGCTTCCGTGACGTACGGCGGGAGCCCGTGCCGGCCCCCGTGCCCGGGGCCTGGCGGGGCCCGGCCGTCGGCGACTGGACGTCCTCCCTCGACCGCGCCGCGTACACGGCGGGGGTGCGGCGCATCCGTGAGCACATCGCGACCGGCGAGGTCTACCAGGTGAATCTCTGCCGTGTGCTCTCCGCGCCCGTCGCGCCCGACGCCGATGTGGACGCCCTGACCGCCGTACTGGCCCGCGGCAACCCGGCACCGTATGCCGGAACGATTCGCCTGCCCGAGCACGGGGTGGAGATCGCCACCGCGTCCCCCGAGCTCTTCCTGCGCCGCGACGGCCGGATCGTCGAGTCCGGCCCGATCAAGGGCACCGCCCCCACCGAGGCGGAGATGCTGGAGAAGGACTACGCCGAGAACGTGATGATCGTGGACCTGGTCCGCAACGACATCGGGCGTGTCTGCACCACCGGCAGCGTCACCGTCCCCGACCTGTGCGCCGTCGAGAAGCACCCCGGCCTCGTCCATCTCGTCTCCACGGTCCGCGGCGAACTGCGCGACGGCGCCGGCTGGCCGGAACTGCTCGACGCCACCTTCCCGGCCGGCTCGATCACCGGCGCCCCCAAGTCCAGCGCCCTGCGGATCATCTCCGAGCTGGAGACCGCGCCCCGCGGCCCCTACTGCGGCGGCATCGGCTGGGTCGACGCCGACCGCAAAGCGGGCGAGCTGGCCGTCGGCATCCGCACCTTCTGGATCGACCGCGCCGGGGGGTCCCTCCTGCCCGGAGGGCCCGGGGAGGGCGCGGCCGTCCTGCGCTTCGGCGCCGGCGCCGGCATCACCTGGGACTCCGACCCCGAGGGGGAATGGCGGGAGACCGAACTGAAGGCGGCCCGGCTGCTCGCGGTAGCGTCGGGCAGGTACGAGGAGACGGACACGTCCGGGGACGGCGGAGAGGCACGGACCCCGGCCGACGTGACGCACCCGTGACGGACTTGTGAGGTAGGGACGAGTGAAGATCTGGCTCGACGGCGGGCTGCGGGACATCGAGTCCGCGCGTGTCTCCGTGCTCGACCACGGGCTGACCGTGGGCGACGGCATCTTCGAGACGGTGAAGGCGACCGACGGAAAGCCCTTCGCGCTCACCCGCCATCTGGACCGGCTCACCCGGTCCGCCCGCGGCCTCGGCCTGCCCGACCCCGACCACGACGAGATCCGCCGCGCCTGCGCCGCCGTCCTCGAGGCCAACCCGATGCCGCTGGGCCGGCTGCGCATCACCTACACCGGTGGGCACGGCCCCCTCGGCTCCGACCGCGGCGACCAGGGGCCGACCCTGGTGGTCGCCCTCGGCGAGACCACCCGCCGCCCCGACTCCACCGCCGTCATCACGGTCCCCTGGACCCGCAACGAGCGCGGCGCGCTCGCCGGCCTGAAGACCACCTCGTACGCCGAGAACGTCGTCGCCCTCGCGCGCGCCCACCAGCACGGCGCCACCGAGGCCCTGTTCGGCAACACCGCCGGCCGGCTCTGCGAGGGCACCGGCTCCAATGTCTTCGTCGTCCTCGACGGCGAGATCCACACCCCGCCGCTCGCCTCCGGCTGCCTCGCCGGCATCACGCGCGCGCTCGTGATCGAGTGGACGGGCGCCAAGGAGACCGATCTGCCGCTGGACGTCCTGCGGCAGGCCGACGAGATCTTCCTCACCTCCACCCTGCGCGACGTCCAGGCCGTCCACCGCGTCGACGACCGCGAACTGCCGGAAGCACCGGGACCGGTGACGGCCAAGGCCATGCGCGTCTTCGACGAGCGGTCCGGGGACGACCTGGATCCGTAGGAGGCGGCGCCCAGGGGGCTGACCCACGGCGCCGCAGGGGGTAGAACACCCCTGATGACCACGACCCTGCGGCCGGCCGAGCCGCTTCAGCAGCACGCCGACGGAACCCGTTCACGCCGCTACCAGGTGTGCGTGAACGGCCGGCCCGTCGGCGGGATCCACCTGTCCACACACCCCGCCCTCGGGCCGGCCGTCGCCCGCATCCTCGACCTGCGCATCGACGAGCCGGACCGCAGACGGGGCCGCGGCACGGTGGCCGCGCTCGCCGCCGAGGAGGTGGCGCGCGGCTGGGGCTGCAGGCAGATCGAGGCCCTCGTGCCCGCCGACGCCGGGGCCGCGGTCCGGCTCATCACGGCACTCGGCTACGCCGAGCGCAGCCGCGGCATGGAGAAACAGCTCGGCACCACCGCACCCGGACTGCCCGCCGGCAGCCGGGGCAGACCCATGACCGAGGCCGAGTACGGGCCGTGGATCGTCCGCGGCAAGGCCGCCTACGTCCGCAGCCGGGCCGACCGCGGCGTCCCCGCCGACCGGGCACGGGCCAAGGCGGAGGAGGACTACGCCCGGCTGCTGCCCCAGGGGCTCGCGACCCCGGACGTGCTGCTCAGCGTCCTGGAGCACGAGGGCACCCCGGTCGGCACGCTGTGGGTGGCGATCACCGCGGACCGGGCCTATGTCTACGACTTCGAGGTCGACGAGCGCTTCCGCGGCCGGGGCCACGGCCGCTCCCTGATGCTGCTGGCCGAGGCCCAGGCGGTGTCCGCGGGCAGACACGTCCTGGGCCTGAACGTCTTCGCGGGCAACACCCCTGCCGAACGCTTGTACGAGTCGCTGGGCTATCGGCCGGTGATCCACGCCTTCTACAAGGAGCTGTTCTGACCCAGGGCTACAAAGCGCTGCTCCGGCCCAGCAGCCGGTCCGCGATCTCCTCGATGCGCTCGCGCAGCCCCTCCTGGCTCTTGCCGCCGTCCAGGCGCTCGCCGCCGATCACGTACGTGGGCGTGCCGGTGACACCGATCGCCTTGCCCTCGGCCTGGTCGGCGTCGACGATCAGGATGTGCCGGCCGTCGACCAGCGCCGTGTCGAATTCCTCGGCGTCCAGGCCCAGTTCACGGGCCACCTCGACCAGGACCGGCTCGCCCCTGCGGTCCAGCTCCTCGAGCCGGGCGAGCACCGCCTCCACATAGGGCCACAGCCGGCCCTGGGCGGCGGCCTCCTCGGCGGCCTGCGCGGCGGCGAAGGAGTGCTTGTGCTTCTCCAGCGGGAAGTGCCTCAGCCGCACCTCCAGCCGGTCGCCGTACCGGGTGCGCAGGGCGCGCAGGTCCTCCAGCGCGGTACGGCAGTCGGGACACTGCAGCTCGCACCAGACGTCGAGAACGGGGGTGTCGGACGCGGGGGAGGAGTCGCTCATGCCTCCAGTCTCCCAGGCCCGGACACCTGCGAAGGAGGCGACCCGGAGATCTCCCTGATCTCCGCCTCGGGCGTGGCTTCCCGCAGGCCCGGCGGTGCAGGATGGAAGGGACGAACCGCCCCGACCGGTGAGCCCTGATGCGGCGAGCCCGACTGGAGGACCGGATGATTGCCGAGACCGTCTGCTCCGCCGTTTCCGCGGCAGGCCTGGGCATCGCCGCGATCACGGCCTACCGCAAGCGCTTCCTCGCCGCGGCCCGTATCGCCGCCTGTTCCCTCGTCCCCGTCGCCCTGGTGATGACCGGGATCGTCGGCTGGCTGGCCGACACCGCCTTCAGCCCGACCGCCTGGGCGGGCTTCGGCCTGCTCGGCGGCGCCTGGGTGCTCTTCATGACGACCCGGGCGATCGAGCGCCGCCGCGGCGGTACGCGGCAGGAGCGCAAGGCGGACCGGGGCGCGGTGGCCTCGGCGGCATCGGCCCCGTCCCTGGCCCCGGCCACCCGCCGGAGCGGCTCTTCCACCTCCCGTCCGGTGGCAGGAGCCGGGGACGAGGACGACTTCAGCGACATCGAGGCCATTCTCCGGAAGCACGGCATATGACGTTCGTTCCGCGCCGGCGCTCGTTCTCCGGCCGTAAGCGATCAAGGTCCGCGCCGAAGTGAAACGAAGATCACGAAATCCGGGAACTCCCGCACATTACGTGTGTGCTGATCGCGTCGCGGGCGCCGGCTGGGCCATCATCGCCACCGAGATGGTGGACACGACACAGAGCGAATCCGCGTCGCCGCAGGACGAGCGGCGCGGTTGCCTCTTCGCCTTATCCCAGCCACCGCTGATGATCTTTCTTGCGGTGATCGGGTGTCTGCTGCTCATGGCTTCGTTGCACGACCTGCTGCTGCTGTGAGCCGTACTCGTGGTCCTCGGCGTCACCCGTCGAGGACCACGCCGGCATCCTCGGCGCGTTCCGCGGCCCGTCCGTGACCGGGGCCGCCGCCGGCCGGGTGTTCAGCTCGCCGTCGCCTCCCTGCGGCGCGCCCGGTAGGCGGCCACATGCAGGCGGTTGCCGCAGGTGCGGCTGTCGCAGTACCGCCGCGAGCGGTTGCGGGAGAGATCGACGAAGGCACGCCGGCAGTCGGGCGCCTGGCAGCGCCGCAGTCGCTCCCGCTCCCCGGCCACCACGAAGAACGCGAGCGCCATGCCGCCGTCGGCGGCCAGGTGGTCGGCCACGGAGGCACCGGGCGCGAAGTAGTGGATGTGCCAGTCGTATCCGTCGTGATCCGTCAGCCGGGGCGTGGTGCCGGCTGCGGCGACCAGCTCGTTGATCATGCCTGCGGCGGTCCGGCAGTCCGGCGCCGCGAAGATCTCGGCGAACCGGCCCCGGATTCCGCGCACCGCCGAGAGGTCGGACTCCGACAGCACCCCGACATCGCTTATTTTGTGGCTTCGTACGAATTCCTCGAGTGCCGCGACGTCCGCCAGCCCGTCCGGCGCCGCGTCGTCCTCCGGTGCGGTGTTCACCAGATCCACCACGGTGTCCAGCGCGCACCGGGTGTCGTGGGTGATCAGCACGTTTCGCTCCCTGGCCTGGGGGGTCGGGCGCACGCCCGCCGATGCAGGCCGATGGTAGTGGCTCGGCCGCACCCGAGCAGCCGGTTGCGTCGCCGCGCCGTGCGGGCACACCGGCACCAGCCCCCTGCCGGGGGACCGGTGCCGATGTGTCCCGTATGGGGTTGTCCTGGCCCGAGCCGTCTCCCCGAGTGGACGGCAGCGGGCAGTCTTCAGGGCCTCGAGAGGCCTGTCGCTAACTTTCCGCGAGGATGTGCGAGAGCTCCTGATCCAGGTCGAAGTGCTGGTGTTCCGTGCCGGGCGGCACGGCCGCGTCCGTCCGCTTCAGGAAGGACTCCAGGGCCCGCGCCGGGGCCTCGAGCAGAGCCTCGCCTTCCGGGGAGCTCAGAGCGATGCACACGACGCCCTGACCGTGGCTGCGTGATGGCCAGACTCGGACGTCTCCGGTGCCGGTGGGACGGTGGAGCCCCTCGGCGAGGAGGTCGCGGGCGAACACCCACTCGACGGTCTCCTCGGCTCCGGTGTGGAAGGTGGCGTGCACGGCATAGGGGTCGGCCGTGTCGTACCGCAGGCCTGCGGGGACAGGCAGGGAGGACTCGCTCGATACAACGAGGCGCAGGTGCAGCTCGCAGCTGACCGTGGTGTTCATAAGCGCCAGGGCCTTTCGCTCAGTGTGCGCTCGGGGATTCGCACGTCGGCGAAATCGACATGCCACCTACGGTGCCGTTGTAAACCCCTCTGAGAGTTTTGCCTGGCTTTACGTAACTCTTCCGGCCGAGAACCACTTGGTGCGGTACGTCCATTCCGGTGACTGGTTTCTCTCCGGTAGTGTTCAACCGTATGAATACGGGCAGTGACGGACCGGGTGAGACGGCTGTGGCATCGGAGCCGACGAGGACGGAGACCGAGACCGACCGGGCGCGGGACCGGCGTGGACTTGGGTCACGGGCCCCCGCATTCATCCGGTCACGCCCTGTGCTGCACCTGAGCTGGCAGGTCGGGATCTTCGTCGTCGGTCTCGCGGTCGTGGCCGCCGGGGTCGTCATGCTCGCGTTCCCCGGACCGGGCTGGGCCGTGATCTTCGCCGGCATGGCGATCTGGGCGACCGAGTTCGTGTGGGCCCAGATCGTGCTGCGCTGGACCAAGCGCAAGGTCACCGCGATGGCCCAGCGGGCCCTCGACCCCAGGGTGCGTCGCCGCAACATCACCCTGACCGTGATCGGCCTGGTGATCACCGGGGTGCTGTGCGGGGTGTACCTGTGGAAGTTCGGCCTCGTGGTGCCCTGGAACATCGACCACCGGTGACCGGGACCGGCTTTTGGAGGCCGGCCGCCGGGAGCCGGTCGCCGTCCCCGTCCCGAGCACTTCCTGACATGCGGTAATGTTCTCCGTGTGCCCGGGTGATTAGCTCAGCGGGAGAGCGCTTCGTTCACACCGAAGAGGTCACTGGTTCGAACCCAGTATCACCCACCCCGAAACGGCGGCCCGCCTGCGCTCATGCAGGCGGGCCGCCGTCGTTCACGGCGCCCGCCCCGCCGGTCACGAGCCGGGTGCGCCGCCGCACACCCGGCGAGGAACCCCGCCCGGGCCGCCGGAGCGCCTTCGGCCCCTTCCCGCCCGGTGTCCGCGGGCGCGCCCGCATCGGATCATGGCGACATCGGATCATGGCGACGGGCGGCACGGCCGGGGGGATCCGCCGCGGGTGCCGCCAGGAGTGCGGAAAGGCGAACGGTTCCGGGACGAGAAGACCGGCCGGACCGCCGCGTTCTTCGCGAAGAACGCGAAGAGCGCGAAGAACGGGAAGAAGGGGAAGGAGTGCCCGAGGGAGCGGGGTCGGGGCGGACTTTCGGACCCGCCGGTCTTTCCGGGAGAAGTCCGGACGCCGGCACCGGGCGGAAATCCCCGGGCGTTTTCTGAAAATCCATCACATTGCCGCGCGAGAGCGGCAGAAGAGGGGGCAAGGGCGGCAGGAGGGGAGTTCCGCTCGACCCGAAGCCGTGGACCGGCACGGGCGGTCCGCAGCCGGACGGCTTCCGCGCCGGCACCGCCGAGGCCGGCGAGACCGACGGCGGACGGAGCGGCCCTCCGCCCGCGCGGGGGCGCGTGGCCGATGCGCACCGCACGCTCCCTTCCCGAGCTCTTCTTCCCCGAGCCCTCGACCTCTCCCCGAGCAGGGCCCCCGTCCGGCGGCCCTGTCCGGCTCCGCCTCCGGCTGATCCGCGAGGACCGAGCGGACGCGGGGGAGGCCCTGGCGGTCATGGACCCGGCGCGCGCCCGGGGGCCGCCCTGGGGCGCCCTGGGCGGCGGTGGGGCCGGACCCGCCCCGGACGACGGCGCGCGGCGAGGCAGAGGCCGCGGAATCCGCACCGGGCCCGCGCCGTGCAGCGGCACGGCGCCGGAGCGGAAGGCGGCGTTCCCGGGCCCCGGCCCGGGGAACATGTCAAGATCAGCTCGAGATCGGCGCGTCGCTGGGGGCAAACCCCTGCTCAGACGGTTGATCGCGCCTGGCGGACCGTGCTGCGCGTCAGCTCCCGGCCGGTGACGCGCTCCGGACGGTGGAAACCGGCCGCTTCCTCGAAGCGGTTTGGAGGAAGCCCGCCGGGACCTGTATTGTTCAGTGCGTTCCCGGGCGATTAGCTCAGTGGGAGAGCGCTTCGTTCACACCGAAGAGGTCACTGGTTCGAACCCAGTATCGCCCACCCGGAGAAGGCCGGTCCGCCGCGGCGGACCGGCCTTCTCGCATATGTGCGCAGAGGATGTCTACGCGGCCGCCGCCGGGAGCTCCGGACGCAGCGGCCACGACGGATCCACCGTCTCCTCCACCCCGCTGCGCGCGAGCCACGTCTGCAGCCCCCGGGCCTGCGCGGCATGCCACCCGATCTGCAGGGTGTGCAGCTCGGCGGGGGTCAGGCGCTCCAGGTGGGCCGGGAAGCGGCGGCCCAGGGCCCGTACGACCTTCAGCGCGGCCAGCGCGTCCGCCGCCGGGTCGTGCGCCTCGGTCAGCTCGACCCCGTAGTGCGCGCACAGGTCGGCGAGCGTCCGCCGGCCCTTGCGGTAGCGGTCCAGGTGCTTGTCCAGGACCCGCGGATCGAGCACGCACAGCGGCGAGGACTCGAACCAGCGTTGCAGCGACGAGGCCCGGTGACGGCGCAACTCCCGGTCGAGCAGCGTCAGATCGAACGGCGCGTTCATCACCACCAGCGGACGGCCCCGCGCGGCGTGCTCCGCCAGCTGCTCGGCTATCTCGTACATCACCGGCGCCGGCCAGCGCCCGCGGTGCTGCAAAAGCTCCTCCGTCAGCCCGTGCACCGCCGTTGCCGCCTCCGGCACCGGCACACCCGGGTTCACCAGCCAACGGGTCACCCGCGGCCGGAGACCCGGGGCGTCCTGGACGACGACGGCGGCCGACACGATGCGGTCGGTCTCGACGTCGACCCCCGTGGTCTCCGTGTCGAACGCGGCCAGAGGCCCCTCGTACCAGCGCGCCATACGCCCACAACTCCTCGCTCGCCCAGGGCAGATGTACCGTCTTCTGCCTGTTCGGTGATACCCGGGCCGTTTGCGCCGTACGCCGGAAGGACACAACAGGAATACGGGTCCTTGCAGTTCACAGGCTCGCAACGGGGATTCGCCACACGTGGAAGGCTGTTGGTCATGGTGACGGCGCAGCCCGAACGGGGCGGGCTGCTGCCCGGGTGCACCAGCGCCCCGCGGGGCACACTCGCCACCACCGCCTGCATGGAGACACTGCAGGTGGGCTATCTGCACGCGGTCGCCGCCGCGGCCGGCTGCTCGCTGTCCCAGCCCTTTCCCGACAACGGCATCGACTGGCACGTCAGCCACAGCGCCCCCGGGCACACCGTCGACGACGAGGTGACCATCAAGGTGCAGCTGAAGTGCACCTACCAGCTGCCGCCCCACCCCCCGGGCCGGTACTTCTCCTTCACGCTCGACAACGCCCATCTGGTCAAGCTCGCCCGCACCCCGGTCTCGGTGCACAAGATCCTCGTCGTCATGATCGTGCCCCGGTCGCCGGACCAGTGGCTGCAGGCCGGCCACGACCGGCTCGCCCTCAGGCACTGCTGCTACTGGGTCAACCTGGCCGGCCACCCCGTCACCGGCCGGTACCGCACCACCGTGCGGATCCCGACCTCGCGCATCTTCGACGACCGGGCCCTGCGCGAGATCATGGCGCGGGTCGGGAGGGGAGGCCGGCCATGAAGCACCGCCCCCTCGACGAGCCTTCGCGGGCCGCGCGCCCGCACCCCGTCGACGTCCCCTGGAACCGGCGCCCCGGTCCTCCCGCCCCTCCCGAACCCACCGAGGTCGACCCGGCCGTGCTCGGCGCCCTGCTGCACCGGCACGGCTGGCGGCGGCACGGCGGCGCCGGCGGACGCTACGGCCGCTGGACCCCGCCCGGCCCGGCCGGCGCCGGCACGAGCCTGCTGGTGCCGGAGAGCCGCTCCTTCCCCGACAGCGACGACCTGCTCGGCGAGGCACTCGACGCCCTCGCCCGCAGCGGAGCGCCCTCCGCGCGCGCGGTCCTGGTCGCCCTCACCCTGCCCAGTGACGAGATCCGCTGGTGGCGGGACATACCGGACGGCCCGGCCGGCGCCGTCCCCTGGAGCGCCGACGAGCGGCTGCGCGGCGCCGCACGGCAGATGCTGCTCGCCGTCGCGCGCACCACCCGTGCGCGGACCGGCCGCCACGGCGCCCGCCCCCGGCGCCCGGCCGCGTTCCTCGAGCACGTCCTCGTGGACTCCGCGGCCGACGGCCGCCGGCTCACCGCCTTCGTCCCCGTCGACCCCGGACGCCCCCTCGCCGTACGTCTTCACCAGGCCCTGCACGCCGTCCGCGAAGCCGTCGACCACCGGCGGGCCACCGGCAGCATGGACGCCTTCGACAGCGCCGTCCTCGCACGGCACGGGCAGGCCGTCGGCCGTGAACTCACCGAGGCCGTCGCCGCTCTCGTCCGCGGCACCGAGGGCGTCCGGGTGGCCGTCGAGTGGGCGCCCGCCGCGGGCGTTCCCGGGGACTGCGCGGCCCGCGCCGGGGCCGTCGAGTTCTCGCCCGGCGACCTGCCGGTGCTGCGCGAGGCCGGTGCCCGCTGTCTGCACGCCGGACCGCCGGTGCCCGTGCGGATCACCGGCACGGTGGTGCGGATGCGCCGGTCCCGGCCGCACGGCGAGGGCACGGTACGGCTGCGGGTGCTCGCGGGCGCCGAGGCGCGGTACGTCCACCTGACCCTGGGGGAGGAGGACTACCGCGTCGCCGGCCACGCCCATCTGGCCGGACTGCCCGTGCGGGTGCTCGGACGGCTGGAGCACCGGGGCGGCTCGTGCCGGCTCACGGGCGCCTTCGGCGTCGTCCCCGCGCGGGCGGAGGGCGAGGAGCGGGACCGGCCGGTGAAGCCGCCGCAGGAGGACCAGGAGGACCAGGAGGACCAGGGGGACCAGGGGGACGCGGACTTCTGCGAGGAGGCGTGCGGTGGGGACGGCTGCGACTGACCGCGGACGCAGAGTCACCGTTTCGCGGTCGGCGGCCCCGGGTCGGTACGATCCTCTATGGCATGCGCCATGAGCAGTGAGGCGCGCTTCCCACCTTCAGGCAGGAGAGACCGGTGTCAGACGTCCGTGTGATCATCCAACGCGATTCCGAGCGGGAAGAGCGCACGGTGACGACGGGCACGACGGCGGCCGACCTCTTCGCCGGCGAGCGCTCGGTCGTCGCCGCGCGTGTGAACGGCGAACTGAAGGACCTCAGCTACGAGGTCAAGGACGGCGAGACCGTCGAGGGCGTCGAGATCTCCTCCGAGGACGGCCTCAACATCCTGCGCCACTCCACCGCGCACGTCATGGCCCAGGCCGTGCAGGAGCTCTTCCCCGAGGCCAAGCTGGGCATCGGCCCGCCCATCAAGGACGGCTTCTACTACGACTTCGACGTGGACAGGCCGTTCACGCCCGAGGACCTCAAGGCCATCGAGAAGCGCATGCAGGCGATCCAGAAGCAGGGCCAGCGCTTCTCCCGCCGTGTGGTCACCGAGGAGGCCGCCCGCGAGGAACTGGCCGACGAGCCGTACAAGCTGGAGCTGATCGGCCTCAAGGGCTCGGCCTCCAGCGAGGACGGTGCGGACGTCGAGGTCGGTGCCGGCGAGCTGACCATCTACGACAACCTGGACGCCAAGACCGGCGAGCTGCGCTGGAAGGACCTCTGCCGCGGTCCCCACCTGCCCTCGACCCGGCTGATCCCGGCGTTCAAGCTGATGCGCAACGCCTCGGCGTACTGGCGCGGGAACGAGAAGAACAAGCAGCTCCAGCGCATCTACGGCACCGCCTGGCCGTCCAAGGACGAGCTGAAGGCGTACCTGGACTTCCTCGCCGAGGCCGAGAAGCGCGACCACCGCAAGCTGGGCAACGAGCTCGACCTGTTCTCCATCCCCGAGCAGATCGGCTCCGGCCTCGCCGTCTTCCACCCCAAGGGCGGCATCGTCCGCCGCGTGATGGAGGACTACTCGCGCCGCCGTCACGAGGAGGAGGGCTACGAGTTCGTCTACACCCCGCACGCGACCAAGGGGAAGCTCTTCGAGGTCTCGGGCCATCTGGACTGGTACGCCGACGGCATGTACCCGCCCATGCAGCTCGACGAGGGCGTGGACTACTACCTCAAGCCCATGAACTGCCCGATGCACAACCTGATCTTCGGCGCGCGCGGCCGTTCGTACCGTGAACTGCCGCTGCGGCTCTTCGAGTTCGGGACTGTGTATCGCTACGAGAAGTCGGGCGTCGTGCACGGCCTGACCCGTGCCCGCGGCTTCACCCAGGACGACGCGCACATCTACTGCACGCGCGAGCAGATGGCCGACGAGCTCGACAAGACGCTCACCTTCGTGCTGGACCTGCTGAGGGACTACGGCCTGACCGACTTCTACCTGGAGCTGTCCACCAAGGACCCGGAGAAGTACGTCGGGACCGACGAGGCCTGGGAGGAGGCCACCGAGACCCTGCGCCAGGTCGCCGAGAAGCAGAACCTGCCGCTGGTCCCGGACCCGGGCGGCGCGGCCTTCTACGGCCCGAAGATCTCGGTCCAGGCGCGCGACGCGATCGGCCGCACCTGGCAGATGTCGACGGTCCAGCTGGACTTCAACCTGCCGGAGCGCTTCGACCTGGAGTACACGGCCGCGGACGGCTCCAAGCAGCGCCCGGTCATGATCCACCGCGCTCTGTTCGGCTCCATCGAGCGGTTCTTCGCCGTGCTGCTGGAGCACTACGCGGGCGCGTTCCCGGCGTGGCTGGCCCCCGTGCAGGCGGTCGGCATCCCGGTGGGGGAGGCGCATGTGGAGTACCTGGAGAAGTTCGCGGCCGAGGCGCGGAAGAAGGGCCTGCGGATGGAGGTCGACTCCTCCTCGGACCGGATGCAGAAGAAGATCCGCAACGCGCAGAAGCAGAAGGTGCCGTACATGGTGATCGTCGGCGACGACGACATGAACGCGGGCACGGTGTCGTTCCGCTACCGGGACGGATCGCAGAAGAACGGCATCTCCCGTGACGAAGCGCTCGCCGAGATCGTTGACGTGGTGGAGCGCCGCGTGCAGGTGTAGGTGCCCCCGCTGACGCGGGAAGCGGGCCCCCGGGGAAAGATCCCGGGGGCCTTTCCCCTTCCCCCAGGCTGTCGCCCTATGCTGCATGCATGACGAGTGAGCCGGAGCAGCAGCTGGGAGTGGGAACGCCCGATGCGTTCCAGCGTCTGTGGACGCCGCACCGCATGGCCTACATCCAGGGCGAGAACAAACCGAGCGGCCCCGGGGCCGACGACGGCTGTCCCTTCTGCTCGATCCCGGCCAAGTCCGACGAGGACGGACTGATCGTCCAGCGCGGCGAGCACGTGTACGCGGTGCTCAACCTCTACCCGTACAACGGCGGTCACCTCATGGTCGTGCCCTACCGTCATGTCGCCGACTACACCGACCTGACGGACAAGGAGACCGTGGAACTCGCGGAGCTCACCAAGCAGGCCATGAGGGCACTGCGCAGCGCCTCCGGGGCCCATGGCTTCAACCTGGGCATGAACCAGGGCGCGGTCGCGGGTGCCGGCATCGCCGCCCATCTGCACCAGCACGTCGTCCCCCGCTGGGGCGGCGACACCAACTTCCTGCCCGTGATCGGCCACACGAAGGTTCTGCCGCAGCTTCTGGCCGACACCCGCAAGATGCTCGCGGAGGCGTGGCCCGCCTAGGCACAGCCGCACAGACTGCGGATGGGCGTGCCCGCGCCCGTGGTCCGCACCGGCCGTGGGCGGGCACGCCTCACGCGTCGTAGACGTCGGCCTTCTTCGGCGAGACCTCCTGCACCCCTCCGCTGAGGGCCGCCGCCCGGGAGCCGAACTTCTCGACGTCCACGCCGTTCTCCTTGAGGACCTTGAGCGCGGCCGCGTGCACCACTCGCAGCACCGGAGTGGCGGCACGCAGCGCGTCGTCGGCCATGAAGCGGTGCCGCCAGGGCTGGTCGGCCCAGACGTGCCGCAGACCGAAGGGCTCGGGCAGGGTGAGACCGCCGCCGAGCCAGTTCAGCAGGGGCGGGTACCAGGTCAGGGGAGCGCGGGCGGCGAGCCGCACCACCTCGTCGGTGTCGACCAGGGGCAGCTTCACCTTGCGGGTCTCCCAGAACCGGAGCGCCTTTTGGACCTCCTTCTCCTTGGCCGCCGGTTTCTCGTTGAACAAGGGGTGGACCGGTCCCAGGGCATGGCCGGTGACCTCGATGCGCAGGGTCTCGTGCAGCACCGTCACGGTGACCAGCATGGTGATCACCAAGTGGCCGTCCCAGAGCGTCCACTGCACGCCGAGATAGTGCCGGTCACCGCTGCCGAACTGCTGCTTGTTGCAGATCTCCTGCACGGCGTGCGTCTTGACGGTGTACGCGTCGACATCCGTGCCGCTCGGCCGGGAGACCGACGTCGCGTTCTCCCCGATCGGGGTGACGATCCAGTGCTTGATGGACGGCTTGGGGAAGCCGCCGGTGTTGATGGGCGTGCGTTCCAGCATCGCCAGGCCGCCCTGGATCGCGGTGATGACGTCCCAGCTGCGGAAGGGGTGGAACTCCTTGCCCGGCTCGGCGGAGACCAGTTCCTCGGCCAGCTGCCAGCTGCCCCAGCGCGTGCCCATGCCGAGGATGCCCTTGGGGCCGGCGTAGAAGACGGAGTTGGACTGCTGCTCGGCGCTGAGGCGGGCGAGCTCCTTGCGTATCTGCTCGGCCGCGTCACCGGGGCTGCCCGGTACGGCCTCGGGGATCTTCGCCCCCACACCGCCGCCGGAGAGCAGGCCCTCCCAGCGCTCCCGCAGTTCGCGTGCCGAGCGTTCGCAGATCCGTTTGGCCCAGAACCAGCCGACGACCGGCAGGACGATCGCCGCGCGCGCGTACCACGCCCAGAAGCCGGTGAAGGGCATTCTGAGCAGGAGGACCACGGCGAGGACGCCCGCGGCGACCAGCAGGGCGGTGGCGCGGGCGCCGGCCCGCTTGTCCTCCCGCTTGCCGATGCGGGAGCGCAGGGTGAACACCAGCAGCCACACGAGGAAGCCGGGCAGGACGAGCACCCCGCACAGCACCGTCACCGCCGTGAGCCTCAGGTCGCGCTCCCGGCGGAGGTGCTGGGCCGCCAGGCAGTGCTCGACCACGACCTGGGGTTCGACGCCGAAGGACTGGATGACCGGTGCGCGTCCGGCGCCCAGCATGCGGTCGATCACCGCACGGGAGAAGGCCTCGCCGAGCCGGGGCCGGAAGATCTTCGCCCAGGGGCGCGGCGGTTTGACCGTCGTCTTGTACCGGTCGTTGTTGGCCTCGAGGATCTTGGTGACCTCGTCGTCCCGGTAGGCCGCCGAGGCCAGGGCGCAGGTCGCCGCCGTCTGCCCCGCCGCTCCCGTCAGGGGCACCTGTGCCCCTGGACCGAAATCGGATGCCTCCGTCACTGCCGCCCCCCTCTGCCGCCGTACCTGCCTTGCGGCATTCCCGACTTCCCGGCCCCGCACACCTGTTGATCAGGTCATCAGGGTAGCGGCCGCCGCGGGCACGGGCAGGCGGACGGCCGAAGCCGTCCGCCTGTTCGGAACGAGGCGTTCCGGAGCCCGGGTTGTGCGCCCGGCGCGGTCATGGGGCGTCAACTACGAGGCCTCACGCTCCTGTTGCCGGACCCGTTCGGCCACCTGCGGCGGCATCGGCTCGTGCCGTACGTAGCGGCGGTCGAAGCGGGCCGTGCCGTGCGACAGGGAGCGCAGGTCGATCGCATACCGGTCGATCTCGATCTCGGGCACCTCGGCCCGGACGAGGGTCCGGCCGTTGCCCACCTGTTCGGTGCCCAGCAGCCGGCCGCGCCGGCCGGACAGGTCGCTCATGACGGGGCCCACGTAGTCGTCGCCGACCAGCACGGTCACCTCGGCGACCGGCTCCAGCAGATGGATCCTGACGTCAGCCGCGGCCTCCCGCAGCGCCAGCGCACCGGCCGTCTGGAACGCGGCGTCGGAGGAGTCCACCGAGTGGGCCTTGCCGTCGAGGAGCGTGACCCGGACGTCGGTCAGCGGATGGCCGGCGGCGACTCCCTTGGCGGCCTGGGCCCGTATGCCCTTCTCCACCGACGGGATGTACTGCCGGGGCACCGCCCCGCCGACCACCTTGTCGACGAACTCGATGCCCGAGCCGCCCGGCAGCGGTTCCACCTCGATCTCGCAGATGGCGTACTGCCCGTGCCCGCCGGACTGCTTGACGTGCCGGCCGCGTCCGGTGGACCGCTGGGCGAACGTCTCCCGCAGGGCGACCCGGTGCGGTACGACGTCGACCTGGACGCCGTAACGGCTGCGCAGCCGCTCCAGGGCGACGTCGGCGTGCGCCTCGCCCAGGCACCACAGCACGACCTGGTGGGTGTCCTGGTTCTGCTCCAGGCGCATCGTCGGGTCCTCCGCGACCAGCCGGGCCAGGCCCTGGGAGAGCTTGTCCTCGTCCGGTTTGCTGTGCGCCCGGATGGCCAGCGGCAGCAGCGGCTCGGGCATCTGCCAGGGCTCCATCAGCAGCGGGTCGTCCTTGGCGGAGAGCGTGTCGCCGGTCTCCGCACGGTTCAGCTTCGCCACGCACGCGAGGTCGCCCGCGACGGCGTGCGGCACCGGGCGCTGCTGCTTGCCGAACGGCATGGTCAGGGCGCCGACCCGTTCGTCGACGTCGTGGTCCTCGTGCCCGCGGTCGGTCAGCCCGTGCCCGGAGACGTGCACCGTCTGGTCGGGGCGCAGGGTGCCGGAGAAGACACGGACCAGGGAGATCCGGCCGACGTACGGGTCGGAGGAGGTCTTGACGACCTCGGCGACCAGCGGCCCGCCGGGGTCGCACGGCTTCAGCGCGCGCGGCTTGCCGTCGATGGTGGTGACGGCGGGCATCTCGCGCTCCAGCGGAGTGGGGAAGCCGCCGGTGATCAGCTCCAGGAGCTCCACCGTGCCGATGCCCTGCCGGGCGCCGTCGACCGCGGGGGCGGCGGCCAGGACGGGGAAGAACGTCCCGCGCGCGACGGCCCGTTCCAGGTCCCCGACGAGTGTCTTGACGTCGATCTGCTCACCGCCGAGATAGCGGTCCATGAGGAGCTCGTCCTCGCTCTCGGAGATGATCCCCTCGATGAGCCGGTTGCGGGCCTCCTCCAGCCACGGCAGCTGCTCCTTGCCGGGCTCGGACTCCTTGCGCTCCCCGGTGGAGTAGTCGAACAGTTTCTGCGTCAGCAGCCCGGCCAGCCCGGTCACGGGCGCGTGCCCGTCGGAGCTTCGCGGCCCGTACAGCGGCAGATACAGCGGCAGGACCGCGTCGGGGTCGTCCGCGCCGAACGCCTCCGCGCACACCCGCGTCATCTCCTCGAAGTCGGCGCGGGCGGCCTCCAGGTGGGTGACCACGATGGCGCGCGGCATGCCGACGGCCGCGCACTCCTCCCACACCATGCGGGTCGAGCCGTTCACGCCGTCGGAGGCGGAGACGACGAAAAGGGCCGCGTCCGCGGCGCGCAGACCGGCCCTGAGCTCCCCGACGAAGTCGGCGTAGCCGGGGGTGTCCAGAAGGTTGATCTTGATGCCGTTCCACTCGACGGGCACCAGGGAGAGCTGCACCGAGCGCTGCTGCCGGTGCTCGATCTCGTCGTAGTCCGAGAGGCTGCCGCCGTCCTCCACGCGGCCCGCCCGGTTCACCGCTCCCGCCGTCAGCGCGAGAGCTTCCACCAGAGTCGTCTTGCCCGACCCGGAGGGGCCGACCAGCACCACATTCCGTATGGATGCGGGATGGTCGGCCGCCACTGCCCTGCCGGCGGCTCCGGGGTGTGCTTGCGCCTTGTCGCCCATGATCCTGCCCTCCCGTGCACGGTGAGGTCGCTGGGGGCGCGGACACGCGGCACCGCGTCACCGGCGGCTCCTGCGACGCCCGCGGTTCTTCGAGCTTTCCACTCCCGTCACGCGGCGTCCATACGAGGGACCCGATCCCGCCGTCCGCCGGCACGCGCCGTGTCCGCCGCCGCGGGCAGGGGCCTTTGTCCGGCCCGGACCGGATTCCTCCGTCCGGACCGGTCAGGGGCGGTGCCCGGGGCCCGCGGGCCCGGCACGACCGGGGGAGACCGGGGAGAGGCCGGGGGGAGACCGGGGGAGACCGGGGGAGACCGGGGGGAGAAGTCCCCCGGGACGGGTGCCCGGCCTTTGCGTACGCGCGTGCGTGACTACGATGGGCCAGCCGGTGGCCAGCAGGGGCCGCCCGGCGAACACCGACCCTCGGGAAGGCCATGCTGAACAAGTACGCGCGTGCATTCTTCACGCGTGTCCTCACGCCGTTCGCCGCGTTCCTCATCCGCCGGGGCGTGAGCCCGGACACGGTCACACTGATCGGGACGGCCGGGGTGGTCGCGGGCGCGCTGGTCTTCTACCCCAGGGGCGAGTTCTTCTGGGGCACGGTCGTGATCACGCTGTTCGTGTTCTCCGACCTCGTCGACGGCAACATGGCCCGCCAGCTGGGCCGCTCCAGCCGCTGGGGCGCCTTCCTGGACTCCACGCTCGACCGGGTCGCCGACGGTGCGATCTTCGGCGGGTTCGCCCTGTGGTACGCGGGGCAGGGCGACGACACCGTGCTGTGCGCGGTGTCGATCTTCTGCCTGGCCAGCGGCCAGGTCGTGTCGTACACCAAGGCCCGGGGCGAGTCGATCGGCCTGCCCGTCGCCGTCAACGGGCTGGTCGAGCGGGCCGAACGGCTGGTGGTCTCGCTGGTCGCGGCCGGGTTCGCGGGCCTGCACACGTTCGGTGTGCCGGGCATCCAGCACCTGCTGCCGGTCGGCCTGTGGATCGTCGCCGTCGGCAGCCTGATCACGCTGATCCAGCGGGTCGTCACCGTCCGTCGCGAGTCGGCCGAGGCGGAGGCCGCCGAGGGCCGGCCGGGGCAGGGAAGCGAGGCGGCGAAGTGAACCTCCGGGACCGGCTCACCGACGGGCTGTACGGCCTGGGCTGGAGCACCGTCAAGAAGCTGCCCGAACCGGTCGCCGTCCAGCTGGGCCGTACCCTCGCCGACCTCACCTTCCGGCAGGGCGGCAGGGGAGTGAGGCAGCTGGCGCGCAACTACGCGCGCGTGGTGCCCGACGCGACCCCCGAGCGCCTGGCCGAGCTCACGCGCGCGGGCATGCGCTCGTACCTGCGCTACTGGATGGAGTCGTTCCGGCTGCCGGCCTGGAGCGCCGAGCGGATCAGGGCCGGTTTCGAGCCCAAGGGCCTGCACCACCTGACCGACGGCCTCGCGGCCGGCAAGGGCGTCGTCCTCGCCCTGCCCCACCTGGCCAACTGGGACCTGGCCGGCGCCTGGGTCACCACCGAGCTGGGCATTCCGTTCACGACCGTCGCCGAGCGCCTGAGGCCGGAGACGCTCTACGACCGGTTCGTCGCCTACCGCGAGGGCCTGGGCATGGAGGTCCTGCCGCACAGCGGTGGTTCCGCGTTCGGCACGCTGGCCCGGCGGCTGCGCGACGGCGGGCTGGTCTGCCTGGTCGCCGACCGCGACCTGTCCGCCTCCGGGCTGGAGGTGGAGTTCTTCGGCGAGACGGCCCGGATGCCCGCCGGGCCCGCCCTGCTCGCCCTGCAGACGGGCGCCCGGCTGCTGCCCGCCACGCTCTGGTACGACGACTCGCCCGTCATGCGGGGCTGCGTCCATCCCCCGATCGAGGTGCCCGCGACAGGTACACGGGCCGAGAAGGCGTCTGTCATGACACAGGCACTGGCCGATGCCTTCGCCACGGGGATCGCCGAGCATCCGGAGGACTGGCACATGCTGCAACGGTTGTGGCTCACGGACCTGCGACCCGGCCCGGCACGCGGGGAGCGCACGTGAGGATCGGCCTCGTCTGCCCCTACTCCTGGGACGTCCCGGGCGGCGTCCAGTTCCACATCCGCGACCTGGCCGAGTACTTCATCGGCCTGGGCCACGAGGTGTCCGTGCTCGCCCCCGCCGACGACGACACCCCGCTGCCGCCCTACGTCGTCTCGGCCGGCCGCGCGGTCCCGGTGCCGTACAACGGTTCGGTGGCCCGGCTCAACTTCGGCTTCCTGTCGGCGGCCCGGGTACGGCGCTGGCTCCACGAGGGCCGCTTCGACGTGATCCACATCCATGAGCCGACCTCGCCGTCCCTGGGGCTGCTGGCCTGCTGGGCGGCCCAGGGCCCGATCGTCGCCACCTTCCACACCTCGAACCCCAGATCGAGGGCGATGATCGCCGCGTACTCGATCCTCCAGGCCGCCCTGGAGAAGATCAGCGCCCGGATCGCGGTCAGCGAGTACGCCCGGCGCACCCTCGTCGAACACCTCGGCGGGGACGCGGTGGTCATCCCCAACGGCGTCGACGTCGACTTCTTCGCCCGGGCCGAGCCCCGGCCCGAGTGGCAGGGGAACACGATCGGCTTCATCGGCCGCATCGACGAGCCCCGCAAGGGCCTGCCCGTGCTGATGAAGGCCCTGCCGGCGATCCTCGCCGCCCGCCCGGACACCCGCCTGCTGGTCGCGGGCCGCGGCGACGAGAAGGAGGCGGTGGAGGGCCTGCCCGGGGAACTGCGCTCGCGCGTCGAGTTCCTGGGCATGATCAGCGACGAGGACAAGGCCCGTTTCCTGCGCAGCATCGACCTGTACATCGCCCCCAACACCGGCGGCGAGTCATTCGGCATCATCCTCGTCGAGGCCATGTCCGCCGGCGCCCCGGTCCTCGCCTCCGACCTCGACGCCTTCGCCCAGGTCCTCGACCAGGGAAAGGCCGGCGAGCTCTTCGCCAACGAGGACGCGGACGCCCTGGCCGAGGCGGCTGTACGCCTGCTGTCCGACCCCGCCCGCCGTGCCGAGCTCCGGGAGCGCGGCAGCTCCCACGTCCGCCGCTACGACTGGTCGACGGTCGGCGCCGACATCCTGTCCGTCTACGAGACGGTGACGGCGGGCGCGGCGGCGGTGGCGGCGGACGAGCGGACGACGGGGCTGCGGGCGCGGCTGGGGCTGGCACGGGACTGACGCCCGGGGCATACGAGGCCGCACGGGCCGATAGCCTTGCCGCCTGTGACCGCAACCCTTGTCTGGATCCTTGTCGCGCTGGTCGCCATCGGCCTGTACCTGAGCTGGACGGCGGGGCGGCTGGACCGGCTGCACGCCCGTATCGACGCCGCCCGTGCCGCGCTCGACGCCCAGCTGCTGCGCCGTGCCTCCGTGGCCCAGGAGCTGGCCACCTCCGGGGTGCTCGACCCGGCCGCCTCGATCGTGCTCTACGAGGCCGCCCATGCCGCCCGGCAGGCCGAGGAGGACCAGCGGGAGGTCGCCGAGAGCGAGCTGAGCCAGGCCCTGCGGGCCGTGTTCGCCGAGGTGCAGCAGCTGGAGGCGGTCCGCGAGGCGCCCGGAGGGGAGGAGGCGGTCCGCGAGCTGGCCGAGGCCGTGCGCAGGGTGCCGATGGCCCGCCGGTTCCACAACGACGCCGTCGGCGCGGCCCGCAGGCTCCGCGAGCACCGCAAGGTCCGCTGGTTCCGCCTGGCCGGCCACGCCCCCTTCCCCATGGCCTTCGAAATGGACGACGAACCCCCGGCGGTGCTGTTGGACCGGTCGGCCTGAGAGCCCCCTGTGATCTCCGCGATCCCCGCGATCTCGCGATCCCCGGCCCCGGGGCCCGCCGCCCGTGGTGCGGCACACGGGGAGCGGTGGCCCTCGGGAGGGGCCTCAGAAGGGAAAGGGCCTCAGAGAGGGCCTCAGAGAGGGCCTCAGAGAGGGGCTTCAGAAGGGAGGCGGAGGAACCGGAGGGGCCGGAAGGATCGGAGGGGGAACCGAGGGATCAGCGGTGGATCGGAAGGAAAAAGGATCCACCGGGTTTCCATTGGCCCTTGCCGTGGACTGGTTCACTCACGTTTCCTCGGCGGTGCACCAAACCCTCTTTTCCACTGAGTGAGGTCACCCGTGTCCACCACGATTTCCGACTCCGCCCAGACCCCTGAGACCGGCACCGCGCGGGTGAAGCGCGGCATGGCCGAGCAGCTCAAGGGCGGCGTGATCATGGACGTCGTCACACCGGAGCAGGCGAAGATCGCCGAGGACGCGGGCGCCGTCGCCGTCATGGCCCTGGAGCGGGTCCCGGCCGACATCCGCAAGGACGGCGGAGTGGCCCGCATGTCCGACCCGGACATGATCGAGAGCATCATGGACGCCGTCTCCATCCCGGTCATGGCCAAGGCCCGCATCGGTCACTTCGTCGAGGCCCAGGTCCTGCAGGCCATCGGCGTCGACTACATCGACGAGTCCGAGGTCCTCACCCCGGCCGACGAGGTCAACCACTGCGACAAGTGGGCCTTCACCACGCCCTTCGTCTGCGGCGCCACCAACCTGGGCGAGGCCCTGCGCCGTATCGCCGAGGGCGCGGCCATGATCCGCTCCAAGGGCGAGGCCGGCACCGGCAACGTCGTCGAGGCCGTCCGCCACCTGCGTCAGATCAAGAACGACATCGCCCGTCTGCGCGGCCTGGACCACCACGAGCTGTACGCCGCCGCCAAGGAGCTGCGCGCTCCCTACGAGCTGGTCAAGGAGGTCGCCGAGCTGGGCAAGCTGCCGGTGGTGCTGTTCTCCGCCGGTGGTGTGGCCACCCCGGCCGACGCCGCGCTGA
The DNA here is from genome assembly GCF_039525155.1 of Streptomyces thermoalcalitolerans. Taxonomy (NCBI): domain Bacteria; kingdom Bacillati; phylum Actinomycetota; class Actinomycetes; order Kitasatosporales; family Streptomycetaceae; genus Streptomyces; species Streptomyces thermoalcalitolerans. The sequence continues at coordinate 30,807 of NZ_BAAAHG010000044.1, forward strand.
TGCGTCAGCTCGGCGCCGAGGGCGTCTTCGTCGGCTCCGGCATCTTCAAGTCCGGCGACCCGGCCAAGCGCGCCGCCGCCATCGTGAAGGCCACCACCTTCTACGACGACCCCAAGGTCGTCGCGGAGGTCTCCCGCAACCTCGGCGAGGCCATGGTCGGCATCAACTGCGACACCCTCCCCGAGTCCGAGCGCTACGCCAACCGCGGCTGGTAAGCCCCATGACCGACGAAGCCCCTGTCATCGGTGTCCTGGCCCTCCAGGGCGACGTACGGGAGCACCTTGCCGCCCTGGCCGCGGCCGGCGCCGTGGCCAGGCCGGTGCGGCGCCCCGAAGAGCTTGCCGGGGTCGACGGCCTGGTCCTTCCCGGCGGAGAGTCCACCACCATCTCCAAGCTGGCCGTTCTCTTCGGCGTGATGGAGCCGCTCCGCGCACGGGTGCGCGCCGGCATGCCCGTCTACGGCACCTGCGCCGGCCTGATCATGCTCGCCGAGAAGATCCTCGACCCGCGCGCGGGCCAGGAGACCGTCGGCGGAATCGACATGATCGTGCGCCGTAACGCCTTCGGGCGGCAGAACGAGTCCTTCGAGGCGGCCGTCGAGGTCAAGGGCCTTGCGGGCGGCCCGGTGGAGGGCGTCTTCATCCGCGCTCCCTGGGTCGAGTCCGTCGGCGCGGGAGTCGAGGTGCTCGCCGAGTACGACGGCCACATCGTCGCGGTCCGTCAGGGCAACGCACTGGCCACGTCCTTCCACCCGGAACTGACCGGCGACCACCGTGTGCACGCCCTGTTCACCGACATGGTGCGCACAAGCCGGGCACCGGAGTCCTTGTAGGATTCCTGCGTTCGTACGAAGACGGGTTACGCGAAGGAGACAGGCAGATGGCCGGCCACTCCAAATGGGCCACGACGAAGCACAAGAAGGCCGTCCTCGATGCCAAGCGCGGCAAACTCTTCGCGAAGCTGATCAAGAACATCGAAGTCGCGGCCAGGCTGGGCGGTGCCGATCCTGACGGCAATCCGACGCTGTACGACGCCATTCAGAAGGCCAGGAAACAGTCGGTCCCGAACAAGAACATCGAGTCCGCGGTCAAGCGCGGCGCGGGCCTGGAGGCCGGCGGTGCCGACTACGAGACGATCATGTACGAGGGCTACGGCCCGAACGGCGTCGCGATGCTCATCGAGTGCCTCACCGACAACCGCAACCGCGCCGCCTCCGACGTGCGTGTCGCCATGACCCGCAACGGGGGCTCCATGGCCGACCCGGGCTCGGTGTCGTACCTGTTCAACCGCAAGGGCGTCGTGATCGTCCCCAAGAACGGGCTGACCGAGGACGACATCCTGGCCGCCGTCCTGGACGCGGGCGCCGAGGAGGTCAACGACCTCGGGGAGAGCTTCGAGGTGATCAGCGAGGCCGGCGACCTGGTCGCGGTCCGCACCGCCCTGCAGGACGCCGGCATCGACTACGACTCCGCCGAGGCCAACTTCGTCCCGACCATGCAGGTCCAGCTGGACGAGGAGGGCGCCCGGAAGATCTTCAAGCTGATCGACGCGCTCGAGGACAGCGACGACGTGCAGAACGTCTTCGCCAACTTCGACGTCAGCGACGAGATCATGGAGAAGGTCGGCGCGTGACGCCACCGCGGGCGTCGCGGGATTTCGACGGGCCGGCGGGACACTCCCGCCGGCCCGTCCCTGTGCGGCCGTTGTCGGTGGCACCCGATAGCCTGCACGAACAGGCGATTGTCGGGAGGGGATGCGCGTGCGCGTACTGGGGGTGGACCCCGGGCTGACCCGGTGCGGTGTCGGCGTCGTCGAGGGCGTCGCGGGCCGGCCGCTGACCATGCTCGGCGTCGGTGTCGTCCGCACCCCCGTGGACGCCGATCTGAGCCACCGCCTCCTCGCCGTCGAGCAGGGCATCGAACAGTGGCTGGACGAGCACCGCCCCGACTGCGTCGCCGTGGAGCGCGTCTTCAGCCAGCACAACGTGCGCACCGTCATGGGCACCGCCCAGGCCAGTGCCGTGGCCATGCTCTGCGCGGCCCGCCGCGGCATCCCCGTCGCCCTGCACACCCCCAGCGAGGTCAAGGCCGCCGTCACCGGCAGCGGCAGCGCCGGCAAGGCACAGGTCGGCGCCATGGTCACCCGGCTGCTGCGGCTCGGCGCACCGCCGAAGCCGGCCGACGCCGCCGACGCCCTCGCCCTCGCCATCTGCCACATCTGGCGCGCCCCCGCGCAGAACCGGCTCCAGCAGGCCGTCGCCCTGCACGCGGCCACCGCACCGACGACCACGAAAGGCCGTACGTCATGATCGCCTTCGTCAGCGGCACCGTCGCCGCGCTCGCCCCCGACGCCGCGGTGGTCGAGGTCGGCGGCGTCGGCATGGCCGTGCAGTGCACCCCGAACACACTGTCCACGCTCCGCCTCGGCCAGCCGGTCAAGCTCGCCACCTCCCTCGTCGTACGGGAGGACTCGCTGACCCTGTACGGCTTCGCGGACGACGACGAGCGCCAGGTCTTCGAGCTGCTGCAGACCGCCAGCGGGGTCGGACCGCGCCTGGCCCAGGCGATGCTGGCCGTCCACACCCCCGACGCCCTGCGCCGGGCTGTCGCCCATGGCGACGAGAAGGCGCTCACCGCCGTCCCCGGCATCGGCAAGAAGGGCGCCCAGAAGCTCCTGCTGGAACTCAAGGACCGGCTCGGCGAACCGGTCGGCGCCCCCGCGGCCGGCGCACCGGCCGCCCAGGGCTGGCGCGACCAGCTGCACGCCGCCCTGGTCGGCCTCGGGTACACCACCCGGGAGGCCGACGAGGCGGTCGCCGCCGTGGCACCGCAGGCCGAGGCCGCCGGGGGCACCCCCCATGTGGGCCGGTTGCTGAAGGCGGCCCTGCAGACCCTGAACCGAGCCCGCTGACCCACCACTTCCCGAGGCACATCACATGAACTGGGACGACACGACCGGCACCCCCGCCGCCGAGCGGATCGTCGGCGCGTCCGCCGACCATGAGGACCAGGCCGTCGAGGCCGCCCTGCGCCCCAGGACCCTGAGCGAGTTCATCGGCCAGGAAAGGGTCCGCGAACAGCTCGACCTCGTCCTGCGCGCCGCACGCGCACGCGGGGCCACCGCCGACCACGTCCTGCTCTCCGGCGCCCCCGGCCTCGGCAAGACCACCCTGTCCATGATCATCGCGGCCGAGATGGGCGCCCCCATCCGCATCACCTCCGGCCCCGCCATCCAGCACGCCGGCGACCTCGCGGCGATCCTCTCCTCCCTCCAGGAGGGAGAGGTCCTCTTCCTCGACGAGATCCACCGCATGTCGCGGCCCGCCGAGGAGATGCTCTACATGGCCATGGAGGACTTCCGCGTCGACGTCGTCGTCGGCAAGGGCCCCGGTGCCACCGCCATCCCGCTCGAACTGCCCCCGTTCACCCTGGTCGGCGCCACCACCCGCGCGGGCCTGCTGCCGCCCCCGCTGCGCGACCGCTTCGGCTTCACCGCGCACATGGAGTTCTACGAGCCCGCCGAGCTGGAGCGCGTCGTGCACCGCTCGGCACGCCTGCTCGACGTCGAGATCGAGGCCGACGGCGCCGCCGAGATCGCCGGCCGCTCCCGGGGCACCCCGCGCATCGCCAACCGCCTGCTGCGCCGCGTCCGTGACTATGCGCAGGTCAAGGCCGACGGAGTCATCACGCGCGAGATCGCCGCGGCGGCCCTCGCCGTCTACGAGGTCGACGCCCGCGGTCTGGACCGGCTCGACCGGGCCGTCCTCGAGGCCCTGCTGAAGCTGTTCGGCGGCGGCCCGGTGGGTCTGTCGACGCTCGCGGTCGCCGTGGGTGAGGAGCGCGAGACCGTGGAGGAGGTCGCCGAGCCCTTCCTCGTCCGTGAGGGCCTGCTCGCCCGCACCCCGCGCGGCCGTGTCGCCACTCCCGCCGCCTGGGCCCACCTCGGCCTGACTCCGCCCGGCTCACCGGCCGCGGGAACCGGACAACAGGACCTGTTCGGGACGTGAGAGCGGCGGCATTGGCCCAAGGAGGAACCCAGGTGTCATGCTGAGCGTTGTTCCTTGCGCGCGGACTCGCCTAGACTCCGCCGGTGCCGCCTTGTCGGCAGTTCCAGATCCCCCATCCATCAGGCCGCTCTCCACGCGGTCGTGTGAAGGAAGTTCCGACCCGTGAGTCTCGTGACCCTCCTCCCGTTCATCGTGCTCATCGGGGCCATGTTCCTGATGACCCGGTCGGCCAAGAAGAAGCAGCAGCAGGCCGAGGAAATGCGGAACCGGATGCAGCCCGGCAATGGTGTCCGCACCATCGGGGGCATGTACGCAACGGTCAAGGAGGTCAACGACGACACGGTCCTCCTTGACGCCGGCCCCGGTGTCGAGCTGCTCTTCGCCAAGAACGCGATCGGGGCCGTCCTCTCCGACGACGAGTACAACCGCATCGTCCACGGCATCGAGCACGACCTGCAGTCCGAGGTCGACGTCGTTCCCGACGACGCCTCCTCCCTCACCGGGACCGACGAGCCCGCCGACGCCTCCGGCGCCTCCGACGGCAAGTCCGTCGACCTCGGCAAGAAGGACGGCACGAAGGACGCGGACGGCGGACCGGCCGACAGCGCCGCCGAGAAGACGGCGGAGGAAGCGCCGAAGAAGACCGACGGCGACTCCGACGCGAAGTAGTCACCACCCGGGGCGCGCGGCAGGGTCCGCGCGCCCCGGGACGTGTCCGCTTCGCGAGGGGTTCCGGCCTCACGCACGGCCGCCGGGGCCCGGCAGGGCCGTGCGGTCACCGGCGTCCGGAGGACGGACGCCCTCCCGTCTTTCTCCCGGGCAGCGGTTTCGGCGACGCCGGCAGCAGGCCCCGGAAGCGGTACGCCATGCCGGACCGCGGCAAGCGGGCCGTGCGCGCCCCCGCCGGCAGGAAGCGCGTGCCGCCCACGGAGGCGGCCGTCGCCCGCGGCCGGAACGCGCGGGGCCCATGGCAGAAGCACCTGCCCGGACCCGCCGCGGCGGATCCGGGCCACCAGCCCGTCTCCCGCGGCCGGGGCCGCGGCCGACTCTCAGAAAGACGTCGATGACCGACATCCAGGAACTGCTGCTCAGCCGCATCCGTGACGTGGCCGACTATCCGCAGCCGGGAGTGATGTTCAAGGACATCACCCCGCTTCTGGCGGACCCGGCGGCGTTCACCGCGCTCACCGATGCGCTGGCGGAGGTGGGCACCCGCCAGGGGGCGACGAAGGTCGTCGGTCTGGAGGCCCGCGGCTTCATCCTCGGCGCCCCGGTCGCCCTCCGGGCGGGCCTCGGCTTCATCCCCGTGCGCAAGGCGGGCAAGCTCCCCGGAGCGACGCTCAGCCAGGCGTACGACCTGGAGTACGGCTCGGCGAGGATCGAGGTGCACGCGCAGGACCTGAGCGCCGACGACCGGGTCCTGGTCGTCGACGACGTCCTCGCCACGGGAGGCACCGCCGAAGCCTCCGTCCAGCTCATCCGCCGGGCCGGCGCGGAGGTCGCCGGGGTGGCGGTCCTGATGGAACTGAGCTTCCTCGGCGGACGCGAGCGACTGGAACGTGTCCTTGCCGGGGCACCGCTGGAGGCCATGCTCCGCATCTGAGCATCCCGCACCCCGCCCCGCCGGGCTTTTGCCTCAGGTCCCGGGAGGGAGGGGCGCCGTCATCCCGCAGAAACCCCGCAAGAGCGGACAACTCCGCGGGGACCCATAAAGACGGACACAGGGGAATCCTGTGTCCGTCTTGGGTGTTTTCTGGGTATACGGCCCTTGCTTCGGGCTGGAGGCGATCCCGGGGCCGGGATCGCTACCATGGGGTCTTCCGGAGCCTGACCGGGGGACCCGGATCGCGTACGAGGAGCCCTCTTGCCAGACGAGGCCCAGCCACTGACCGCCGCCAAGCCCGAGTCCGCCTCGGCGCCCGCGGCGAAGCCCGCGCCGCACGCGACGAACGACACCCGCGGGCCGGCCGAGCGCGCCCAGTCCGCGTCCGCCGGCAAGCCGGCCCCGCCCGAACGCCCCGCCCCGCCCCCGGCCGTACGGCCCTCCGCCGGCCAGACGGGCCGCTCCGGCTCCTCCAACCGTGTCCGCGCCCGCCTCGCCCGCCTCGGTGTGCAGCGGGCCAACCCCTACAACCCGGTCCTGGAGCCGCTGCTGCGGATAGTGCGCAGCAACGATCCGAAGATCGAGAACTCGACACTGCGCCAGATCGAGCGTGCCTACCAGGTGGCCGAGCGCTGGCACCGCGGACAGAAGCGCAAGAGCGGCGACCCGTACATCACGCACCCGCTCGCCGTCACCACCATCCTGGCCGAGCTGGGCATGGACCCGGCCACCCTGATGGCCGGCCTGCTGCACGACACCGTCGAGGACACCGAGTACGGCCTGGAGCAGCTGCGCCGCGACTTCGGCGACACCGTCGCCCTGCTCGTCGACGGCGTCACCAAGCTGGACAAGGTCAAGTTCGGTGAGGCCGCGCAGGCCGAGACCGTGCGCAAGATGGTCGTCGCCATGGCCAAGGACCCCCGCGTCCTGGTCATCAAGCTCGCCGACCGCCTGCACAACATGCGCACCATGCGCTACCTCAAGCGGGAGAAGCAGGAGAGGAAGGCGCGCGAGACCCTCGAGATCTACGCGCCGCTCGCCCACCGCCTGGGCATGAACACCATCAAGTGGGAGCTGGAGGACCTCGCCTTCGCGATCCTCTACCCCAAGATGTACGACGAGATCGTCCGCCTGGTGGCCGAACGCGCCCCCAAGCGCGACGAGTACCTCGCGCGCGTCATCGACGAGGTCCAGGCCGACCTGCGCGCCGCCCGCATCAAGGCGACCGTCACCGGCCGCCCGAAGCACTACTACAGCGTCTACCAGAAGATGATCGTCCGCGGACGTGACTTCGCGGAGATCTACGACCTCGTGGGCATCCGTGTCCTGGTCGACACGGTCCGTGACTGCTATGCCGCCCTCGGCACCGTGCACGCGCGATGGAACCCGGTCCCCGGCCGGTTCAAGGACTACATCGCGATGCCCAAGTTCAACATGTACCAGTCGCTGCACACGACGGTCATCGGCCCCAACGGCAAGCCGGTCGAACTGCAGATCCGCACGTTCGACATGCACCGCCGCGCCGAGTACGGCATCGCCGCGCACTGGAAGTACAAGCAGGACGCGGTCGCCGGCGCCTCCAAGGTCCGCACCGACGCGCCGAAACCCATCGGCAAGTCCGGCAGGTCGGGCAAGGCCGGCAAGGACCTGGCCGCCGTCAACGACATGGCGTGGCTGCGGCAGCTGCTGGACTGGCAGAAGGAGACGGAGGACCCCGGCGAGTTCCTGGAGTCGCTGCGCTTCGACCTCTCCCGCAACGAGGTCTTCGTCTTCACCCCCAAGGGCGATGTCATCGCGCTTCCGGCCGGTGCCACCCCGGTGGACTTCGCGTACGCCGTCCACACCGAGGTCGGCCATCGCACCATAGGAGCGCGGGTCAACGGCCGGCTGGTGCCGCTGGAGTCGACCCTGGACAACGGCGACCTGGTGGAGATCTTCACCTCCAAGGCGCCCGGCGCGGGTCCCTCCCGGGACTGGCTCGGCTTCGTCAAGTCGCCGCGCGCCCGCAACAAGATCCGCGCCTGGTTCTCCAAGGAGCGCCGCGACGAGGCGATCGAGCAGGGCAAGGACGCCATCGTCCGTGCGATGCGCAAGCAGAACCTGCCGATCCAGCGCATCCTGACCGGCGACTCGCTCGTCACCATCGCGCACGAGATGCGCTACTCGGACATCTCCGCGCTGTACGCGGCGATCGGCGAGGGCCATGTCTCCGCGCAGAACATCGTGCAGAAGCTCGTCCAGGCGCTCGGCGGCGAGGAGGCGGCCACCGAGGAGATCGGCGAGAGCGTGCCGCCCTCGCGCGGACGCGGCCGCAAGCGGCGCTCCAGCGCCGACCCGGGCGTCGTCGTCAAGGGCGCCGAGGACGTGTGGGTCAAGCTGGCCCGCTGCTGCACGCCCGTGCCAGGCGACTCGATCATCGGCTTCGTCACCCGGGGCAGTGGCGTATCGGTTCACCGCACCGACTGCGTCAACGTGGAGTCACTGTCCCGCGAGCCGGAGCGCATCCTCGAGGTCGAGTGGGCGCCCACCCAGTCCTCGGTCTTCCTGGTCGCCATCCAGGTGGAGGCCCTGGACCGCTCCCGGCTGCTGTCGGACGTCACCCGTGTGCTGTCCGACCAGCACGTCAACATCCTCTCCGCGGCCGTCCAGACCTCCCGCGACCGTGTCGCCACCTCCCGCTTCACCTTCGAGATGGGCGACCCCAAGCACCTGGGCCACGTCCTGAAGGCCGTACGGAGCGTGGAGGGCGTCTACGACGTCTACCGGGTCACCTCGGCCCGCAACCGGTCGTAGGGCTCGTTCCCCGGCCCGCGACCGGTCTCGTGGGGCTCGTTCGCGTCGTAGGGCTTGTGTTCGAACGACCGGGGGCTCCCGTACGCGCCGTACGGGAGCCCCCGGCTCATGACGGGAAAGGGGCGGGCGTCAGCCGCCGAACTCCCGCAGGCCCTTCAGCGCCTGGTCCAGGAGCGCCTGACGGCCCTCCAGCTCCTTCTCGAGCTTCTCGGCCTTGGCCGTGTTGCCCTGGGCGCGCGCCTGCTCGATCTGGCCCTTCAGCTTGTTCACGGCGGCCTGCAGCTGATCGGTCAGATCCGCGGCACGCGCGCGGGCCTCCGGGTTCGTCCGGCGCCACTCGGCCTCCTCGGCCTCCTGGATGGCCCGCTCCACGGCGTGCAGCCGGCCCTCGATCCGCGCACGCGCGTCCCGCGGCACATGGCCGATGGCCTCCCAGCGCTCGTTGATCGAGCGGAAGGCGGCCCGGGCGGCCTTCAGATCCGTGACCGGCAGCAGCTTCTCGGCCTCCTCGGCCAGCTCCTCCTTCAGCTTCAGGTTCTCCGCCTGCTCGGCGTCCCGCTCGGCGAACACCGCGCTGCGGGCGGCGAAGAAGATGTCCTGGGCGCCGCGGAAACGGTTCCACAGGACTTCCTCGTGCTCGCGCTGGGCGCGGCCCGCGGCCTTCCACTCCGCCATCAGCTCGCGGTAGCGGGCCGCGGTCGGCCCCCAGTCGGTCGAGTCCGACAGGGCCTCGGCCTCGGCGACCAGCCGCTCCTTGATCCTGCGCGCCTCCTCACGCTGCGCGTCCAACTGCGCGAAGTGCGCCTTGCGCCGCTTGGAGAACGCCGACCGTGCATGCGAGAAGCGGTGCCACAGCTCGTCGTCGGACTTGCGGTCCAGACGCGGCAGCCCTTTCCAGGTCTCCACCAGCGCACGCAGCCGTTCGCCGGCCGCCCGCCACTGGTCGGACCGGGCCAGCTCCTCGGCCTCGGCGACCAGTGCCTCCTTGGCCCGCCGGGCCTCCTCCGCCTGCCGGGCGCGCTGGGCCCGGCGTTCCTCACGGCGGGCCTCGACCATCCCGACCAGGTTGTCCAGGCGGACGCGGAGCGCGTCCAGATCGCCGACCGCATGGTGCGCGTCGACCTGCTCGCGCAGATGGTCGATGGAGGCCAGGGCGTCCTTCGCCGACAGGTCAGTGGTTTGTACACGCTTCTCGAGGAGGCCGATCTCGACAACCAGGCCCTCGTACTTGCGCTTGAAATAGGCCAGCGCCTCCTCGGGGGAGCCGGCCTGCCAGGAACCGACGACCTTCTCGCCGTCGGCCGTACGCACGTACACGGTCCCCGTCTCGTCGACGCGGCCCCACGGGTCGCTGCTCACAGCGCCTCCTCCACATGATGCCTGCGGAGGGCCTCGAAGCTCCCCCGGGCATCGTCCACAGTTTCGTCACCGCCAACATAGGCGACCGGCGGGCGGCCTGTCCGCATCCAGCGCGACCGAAATTTCGCAGTTGACGGTCAGGATTTGGTGACGGTGGCCTTGTTGATCACCACCGTGGCGTTCGGGGCGCCGTCGCCGGCCCCCGTGCTCTCGCCGGCATCCGCGATCTTCTTCAGCACCTTCATCCCCTCCGCGGAGACGGTGCCGAACGGTGTGTAGCTGGGCGGCAGCGGACTGTCCTGGTACACCAGGAAGAACTGGCTCCCCCCGGTGTGCGGCTGCGACCTGTTCGCCATCGCCACCGTGCCCGCCGGATAGATGTTGTCCTTCAGGCTTGTGTCCTTGAGGTTCTCGTCGGGAATCGTGTACCCGGGACCGCCGCTGCCCGTACCTGTCGGGTCGCCGCACTGCAGGACGTAGATGCCGCCGGTGGTGAGCCGGTGGCACTTGGTGTGGTCGAAGAAGCCCTTTTCGGCCAAAAAGTTGAAGGAGTTCACGGTGTGCGGCGCCGCGGACGCCTTCAGCGCGATGTCTATCCCGCCGCACGTGGTGTCGAGCTTCATCGTGTACTTCGCCGACGTGTCGATCGTCATCGCCGGCTCCTTCTTCCAGCTCAGCTTCTTCACCGAGCCGGGCGCGGGCTTCTCGCACGGGTCCGGTGCCTTGCTGGTGGGCGGGGCGCTGGGAGAGGCGTCCGCGCTCGCGTTGGCCCGGTCGTCCTTGTCGTTCCTCAGGACCCCGGTCGTGTACAGGGCGACACTGCCGATCACGACCACGCCGAGCACCGACGCGATCACGGAGTTGCGCACGCGCGCCCTGCGCCGCGCGGCGGCGCGCCGCTGCTGCTGCCGCAAGAACTTCTCCCGGGCGAGCTGACGCCGCCGCTGCTCCTGGCTGACCACCGGGTTCTCTCCTCAAACGTCTCGTGTGCCGACCGATGTGCACGCGTCCGCCGAACCGGCGTCCGCGTGCGACCTGTACCGTATCCGGGTTCGCTGAGCATCCAGCAGCGCCGGTAGGCTCTGATCGCAGCTGTAGTCACCCGTATCGACACAACGAAGGACGATCGTGCTCATTGCCGGGTTTCCCGCCGGGGCCTGGGGGACGAACTGCTATCTCGTCGCCCCCGCCGCCGGTGAGGAGTGCGTGATCATCGACCCCGGCCACCAGGCTGCCCAGGGCGTCGAGGAGGCGGTCCGGAAGCACCGGCTCAAGCCCGTCGCCGTCGTCCTCACCCATGGCCACATCGACCATGTGGCCTCGGTCGTCCCGGTCTGCGGCGCGCACGACGTGCCGGCGTGGATCCACCCGGCCGACCGGTACATGATGAGCGACCCCGAGAAGGCGCTCGGCCGTTCCATCGGGATGCCGCTGATGGGCGAGCTGACCGTGGGGGAGCCGGACGACGTCAGGGAGCTGGCCGACGGCACCGTGCTGAAGCTGGCCGGCCTCGAGTTCTTCGTCGCGCACGCGCCCGGCCATACCAAGGGGTCGGTGACCTTCCGGATGCCCGGGACCGCGGACGTTCCGCAGGTGTTCTTCTCCGGGGATCTGCTCTTCGCCGGCTCCATCGGACGCACCGACCTGCCCGGCGGTGACATGGCCGAGATGCTCGACTCGCTGGCCCGCGTGTGCCTGCCGCTCGACGACTCGACCGTGGTGCTGGCCGGCCACGGCCCCCAGACGACCATCGGCCAGGAGCGTGCCACCAACCCCTATCTGCGGCAGGTGGCCGCCGGCCTGGGAGCGGACACGGACGCCGCTCCCCGACGAGGAATGTGACGAAAGACCTTTCCGTGAGCACCTTCAAGGCCCCCAAGGGCACGTACGACCTGATCCCGCCGGCCTCCGCCACGTACCTGGCGGTCCGGGAGGCGATCGCCGCCCCGCTGCGCAACTCCGGCTACGGCTACATCGAGACGCCCGGCTTCGAGAACGTCGAGCTCTTCGCGCGCGGGGTCGGTGAGTCCACCGACATCGTGACCAAGGAGATGTACGTCTTCGAGACCAAGGGCGGCGACCGGCTGGCCCTGCGTCCCGAGGGCACCGCCTCCGTGCTGCGCGCCGCCCTGGAGGCCAACCTCCACAAGGCGGGCAACCTGCCGGTCAAGCTCTGGTACTCCGGCTCCTACTACCGCTACGAGCGTCCCCAGAAGGGCCGTTACCGCCACTTCTCCCAGGTCGGCGCGGAGGCCATCGGCGCCGAGGACCCGGCGCTGGACGCCGAGCTGATCATCCTGGCCGACCAGGCGTACCGCTCGCTGGGCCTGAGCAACTTCCGCATCCTGCTCAACAGCCTCGGCGACAAGGAGTGCCGCCCGGTCTACCGCGCCGCCCTGCAGGACTTCCTGCGCGGCCTGGACCTGGACGACGACACCCGCCGCCGTGTCGAGATCAACCCCCTGCGCGTTCTCGACGACAAGCGGGAGACGGTCCAGAAGCAGCTGGCGGGCGCCCCGCTGCTGCGCGACTACCTGTGCGACGCCTGCAAGACGTACCACGAGGAGGTGCGGGCCCTGCTGACGGCCCAGGGCGTCTCCTTCGAGGACGACCCCAAGCTGGTCCGCGGCCTGGACTACTACACGCGCACCACCTTCGAGTTCGTCCACGACGGCCTGGGCTCCCAGTCCGCGGTGGGCGGCGGCGGCCGCTACGACGGCCTCTCCGAGATGATCGGCGGCCCCGCCCTGCCCTCGGTCGGCTGGGCCCTGGGCGTGGACCGCACCGTCCTGGCCCTGCAGGCGGAGGGCATCGAGCTCCAGCTTCCCCCCACGACCAGCGTCTTCGCGGTCCCCCTCGGGGAGGAGGCCCGCCGCATCCTCTTCGCGAAGGTCACCGAACTGCGCAAGGTGGGCATCGCGGCCGACTTCTCCTACGGCGACAAGGGGCTGAAGGCGGCGATGAAGGCGGCCAACCGCTCGGGCGCCCGGTACGCCCTCGTGCTGGGCGAGCGGGATCTCGCCGAGGGCGTCGTCCAGCTCAAGGACATGGAGTCCGGCGAGCAGACGGCGATCGGCATCAACGAGATCGTGGCGGAACTGGAGTCGCGGCTCGGCTGAGCACGGCGTACCGGGCGGCTCCCCGCCGCCCGGTACGCCCGCCGTCCGGTGTCCGGAACCATGCGTTCGGAAACGGCCCGTGTGCCTTCTTGTGCTCTCCTCACCGTGAGCACACGCACAGGTGCGGCACAATGGCCGTGCCCGAAGAAGGTCCGACCCACGAGCGACGGAATCGGCGTGATGAGCAAGACGACAGTCAAGGACGTGTCCGCGGAACCCGAACCGGAACGCGCGGTGTCCGCGCCACGCACAGTGGGCGGCAGCCGTGCCTTCAGTCTGCTGCTGATGATCACGGGCGCGGCCGGGCTGCTCGCCGCCTGGATCATCACGATCGACAAGCAGAAGATCCTCGAGGGCAGGCTCAGCGGCAAGATCTACACCCCGAGCTGCAGCCTCAACCCGGTCGTGTCCTGCGGCAGCGTCATGGAGAGCTCGCAGGCCACCGTCTTCGGCTTCCCGAATCCGCTGCTCGGTCTGGTCACCTACGGCATCGTCGTCTGCGTCGGCGTGAGCCTGCTGGCCGGCGCCGTCTTCCCGCGCTGGTACTGGCTGACCTTCAACGCCGGCACGCTCTTCGGCGTCTGCTTCGTCACCTGGCTGATGTTCCAGTCGCTGTACCGGATCAACGCCCTGTGCCTGTGGTGCTCGCTGGCCTGGGCCGCCACGATCGTCATGTTCTGGTACCTGACCTCCTTCAACATCCGCAACGGCTTCCTGCCCGCGCCGCGCCCGGTCAAGAACTTCCTCGACGAGTTCACCTGGGTGCTGCCGGCCACGCACTGCGGTGTGATCGTCATGCTGATCCTGACCCGCTGGGGCAGCAGCCTCTGGGCCTGATCCGTCCGCAAGGGCCTCAGCGCACGGCCGGAGCGGTGCCGGCGGCGGTGTGCCATAGGGTTTCAGCGTGGAGCCCGATCTGTTCACCGCCGCAGCAGAAGAACGCCAGGAGAAGGATCCGGCCGCGACTCCTCTGGCGGTCCGGATGCGTCCGCGCACCCTCGACGAAGTGGTGGGCCAGCAGCATCTGCTCAAGCCCGGCTCACCCCTGCGACGCCTGGTCGGCGAGGGTGCGGGCGGCCCGGCGGGACCCTCGTCGGTGATCCTGTGGGGCCCGCCCGGCACCGGCAAGACCACCCTGGCGTACGTCGTCTCCAAGGCCACCAACAAGCGCTTCGTGGAGCTGTCGGCGATCACCGCGGGCGTCAAGGAGGTCCGCGCGGTCATCGACGGCGCCCGCCGGGCCTCCGGCGGCTACGGCCAGGAGACCGTGCTCTTCCTCGACGAGATCCACCGCTTCAGCAAGGCCCAGCAGGACTCCCTGCTCCCGGCCGTGGAGAACCGCTGGGTGACGCTGATCGCGGCCACCACGGAGAACCCGTACTTCTCCGTGATCTCCCCGCTGCTGTCCCGCTCCCTGCTGCTCACCCTCGAGCCGCTCACCGACGACGACATCCGCGGCCTGCTCCGCCGTGCCCTCACCGACGAGCGCGGTCTGAAGGGCACCGTCACCCTCCCCGAGGACACCGAGAACCACCTGCTGCGCATCGCCGGCGGCGACGCCCGCCGCGCCCTGACCGCCCTGGAGGCCGCCGCCGGGGCCGCCCTCGCCAAGGGCGAGAGCGAGATCGGCCTGACGACGCTGGAGGAGACCGTCGACCGGGCCGCGGTGAAGTACGACCGCGCCGGCGACCAGCACTACGACGTCGCCAGCGCCCTGATCAAGTCCATCCGCGGCTCCGACGTCGACGCCGCCCTGCACTACCTGGCCAGAATGATCGAGGCCGGCGAGGACCCCCGGTTCATCGCCCGCCGTCTGATGATCGCCGCCAGCGAGGACATCGGCCTCGCCGATCCGCACGCCCTGCCCACAGCCGTCGCCGCGGCCCAGGCCGTGGCCATGATCGGCATGCCCGAGGCGGCCCTCACCCTCAGCCACGCCACCATCGCCCTCGCCCTCGCCCCCAAGTCCAACTCCGCGACCACCGCGATCGGCGCCGCCCTGGACGACGTCCGCAAGGGACTGGCCGGTCCCGTCCCGCCCCACCTGCGGGACGGGCACTACAAGGGCGCGGCCAGGCTCGGGCACGCCCAGGGGTACGTCTATCCGCACGACCTGCCCGAGGGCATCGTCGCCCAGCAGTACGCGCCGGACGCGCTGAAGGACCGCGAGTACTACACCCCGAGCCGGCACGGCGCCGAGGCGCGGTACGCGGACGCGGTGGAGTGGACCCGCAGGCACCTGGGCCGGCGGCGGCCCTGACCCGGCCCGCGGTGCCGGGCGGGGTCCGGCACCCTGTAAACTGTGCCGAAGCGCTGAGTCCCGTGTCCGGAACCTCGCAAGAGGGGACGGCGCCACCAGAGCGGGACATCCAGCCGGAACCCCACCGCTTCGAAGCAGCGGGGATCCAGGAGCGTCGCGCACCGGCGAACGGTGTCGCGGGCAGCCCACCACCACCCGGTACAGCCCGGGAGCGGTCGGTGGGCCGTTCGCGTGCTGCACGTATGTGCCCAGACCAGGGGAGCGGCTGCCCACCAGGTCCGACAGGACCCGGCGGGATTCCCCGGCTGCGGATGCGACCTCCCTCAACCCTGGTGAAGCCGTACTCACACAGAAACACGAGGTGTTCGGTTCCATGGCGAACCAGTCCCGCCCGAAGGTCAAGAAGTCGCGTGCCCTCGGTATCGCGCTGACCCCGAAGGCCGTCAAGTACTTCGAGGCCCGCCCCTACCCGCCGGGTGAGCACGGCCGCGGCCGCAAGCAGAACTCGGACTACAAGGTCCGTCTGCTGGAGAAGCAGCGTCTGCGCGCTCAGTACGACATCTCCGAGCGTCAGCTGGTGCGCGCCTACGAGCGTGCCGCCAAGACCACGATGAAGACCGGTGACGCGCTCCTCATCGAGCTCGAGCGCCGTCTTGACGCGCTGGTCCTGCGTTCGGGCATCGCCCGCACGATCTACCAGGCCCGTCAGATGGTCACCCACGGCCACTTCGAGGTCAACGGCAAGAAGGTCGACAAGCCGTCCTACCGTGTGCGTCCGGACGACGTCGTCCAGGTCCGTGAGCGCAGCAGGAACAAGACGCTCTTCCAGATCGCCCGTGAGGGTGGTTTCGCCCCCGAGGGCGAGACCCCGCGCTACCTGCAGGTGAACCTCAAGGCCCTGGCGTTCCGCCTGGACCGCGAGCCGACCCGCAAGGAGATCCCGGTGGTCTGCGACGAGCAGCTCGTCGTCGAGTACTACGCCCGCTGACGCAGCCGGTCGCGCCACCCCAGCCCGTCGTCCCCCCCGCCTTCCCGGCGGGCGGGGCGGCGGGCTCACCCATGCCTTCGGCGGCCCACGACGGCGCCGCCGTCCCCAGTCGCCCGCCCCGGCCGCCGGGGCGGGCCGGGCGGTTCTGCGAACCGCCCCGGTGCGGGGGTCCCGCGGAGAAGGGCGGAGCCCGGTCCCGCAGCGCGCGGACGGAAACGGGTACGGAGCGCCACCTCGGGCGCGGTAGGCTCGGTGCACTACTTTCTCGGCGTTTCTCGATGCCTTCGACGCCCTCGGCACCTTCGGTGTCCACGGCGTCCTTCAGGCCCTCGAGTTCAGGCACGTATCAGGGAGCAGGTGCGCACAGTGTCCGGTGGCGAGGTGGCCGGGATCCTGGTGGCCGTCTTCTGGGCGATCCTGGTCTCCTTCCTCGCCGTCGCGCTGGCGAGACTGGCCCAGACGCTCAAGGCGACCACCAAGCTCGTGGCGGATGTGACCGACCAGGCCGTTCCGCTGCTGGCCGACGCCTCCCGGGCGGTGCGCTCCGCGCAGACCCAGCTCGACCGCGTGGACGCGATCGCCTCCGACGTCCAGGAGGTCACCGCCAACGCCTCCGCGCTGTCCACCACCGTCGCCTCCACTTTCGGCGGCCCGCTGGTCAAGGTCGCCGCCTTCGGCTACGGCGTGCGCCGGGCCCTGAGCGGCCGCAGGGAGGACGTGCCCGTCAAGACGTCGAGGCGTACCGTGATCGTGGGCCGCACCGTCCCGGCCGCACGACGGGGAAAGCGGAACAACCGGGAGAAGTAAGGACTGACGATGTTCCGCCGTACGTTCTGGTTCACCACAGGGGTCGCCGCCGGCGTGTGGGCCACCACCAAGGTCAACCGCAAGCTGAGGCAGCTGACCCCCGAGAACCTCGCCGTGATCGCGGCGAACAAGGCGTTCGAGGCCGGCCACCGGCTCAAGGACCGCGCGGTCTGCTTCGCGCTCGACGTCCGCGACCACATGGCCCAGCGGGAGGCCGAGCTCGGCGAGGCGCTCGGCATCGCCGCCCCCGTCGACCGCGAGCTCCCCGCTCTCGGGCGCCCGGCCGCGCTCGGGCAGGGGGTGCCCCCGTCCCGGCGGTACGCCGCCATCGAGAACCACACCAGCCCGAAGTACGCCGAGGACTCGACGTACCCGACGTACACGTACAACCGGAATGAGGACCACTGATGGAGTCGGCTGAGATCCGCCGTCGCTGGCTGAGCTTCTTCGAGGAGCGCGGGCACACCGTCGTCCCTTCGGCGTCGCTCATCGCGGACGACCCGACTCTGCTCCTCGTCCCGGCCGGCATGGTGCCCTTCAAGCCCTACTTCCTGGGTGAGGTCAAGCCGCCCTTCCCCCGTGCCACCAGCGTGCAGAAGTGCGTGCGCACGCCCGACATCGAAGAGGTCGGCAAGACCACGCGGCACGGCACGTTCTTCCAGATGTGCGGCAACTTCTCCTTCGGCGACTACTTCAAGGAAGGCGCCATCAAGCTCGCCTGGGAGCTGCTCACCACCCCCCAGGACAAGGGCGGTTACGGCCTGGAGCCGGAGAAGCTCTGGATCACCGTCTACAAGGACGACGACGAGGCCGAGCGGATCTGGCACGAGGTCATCGGCGTGCCCAAGGAGCGCATCCAGCGCATGGGCATGAAGGACAACTTCTGGTCCATGGGCGTGCCCGGCCCGTGCGGTCCCTGCTCGGAGATCAACTACGACCGCGGCCCCGAGTTCGGCCCCGAGGGCGGCCCCGCCGTCAACGACGAGCGGTACGTGGAGATCTGGAACCTCGTCTTCATGCAGTACGAGCGCGGCGAGGGCACCGGCAAGGAAGACTTCGAGATCATCGGCGAACTGCCGAGCAAGAACATCGACACCGGTCTCGGCCTGGAACGGCTCGCCATGATTCTGCAGGGCGTGCGGAACATGTACGAGATCGACACCTCCATGGCCGTCATCGAGAAGGCCACCGAGCTGACCGGTGTCGCCTACGGGGACGCCGAGGAGTCGGACGTGTCCCTGCGCGTGGTCACCGACCACATGCGCACCGCCACCATGCTCATCGGCGACGGCGTCGTCCCCGGCAACGAGGGCCGCGGCTATGTGCTGCGCCGCATCATGCGCCGCGCCATCCGCAACATGCGTCTGCTCGGTGCCACCGGTCCGGTCGTCAAGGACCTGATCGACGTCGTCATCGAGGTGATGGGCCGGCAGTACCCGGAGCTGATCACCGACCGCGAGCGCATCGAGAAGGTCGCCCTCGCCGAGGAGGCCCGCTTCCTCAAGACCCTCAACGCCGGCACGAACGTGCTGGACAGCGCCGTCGCCGAGGCCAAGGCCGCCGGCTCGACGGTGCTGCCCGGCGAGAAGGCCTTCCTGCTCCACGACACCTGGGGCTTCCCCATCGACCTCACCCTGGAGATGGCCGCCGAGCAGGGCCTCACCGTGGACGAGGAGGGCTTCCGCCGCCTGATGAAGGAGCAGCGGGAGCGTGCCAAGGCCGACGCCCAGGCCAAGAAGACCGGCCACGCCGACCTCGGCGCCTACCGCGAGATCGCCGACACCGCCGGCGAGACCGACTTCATCGGCTACACCGACACCGAGGGCGAGTCCACGGTCGTCGGCATCCTCGTCGACGGCGTCCCCTCCCCGGCCGCCACCGAGGGCGACGAGGTCGAGATCGTCCTGGACCGCACCCCGTTCTACGCCGAGGGCGGCGGCCAGATCGGCGACACCGGCCGGATCAAGGCCGACTCCGGTGCCGTCATCGAGGTCCGCGACTGCCAGAAGCCGGTTCCGGGCGTCTTCGTCCACAAGGGGGTCGTCCAGGTCGGTGAGGTCACCGTCGGTGCCAAGGCCCACGCCACGATCGACGTCGAGCGCCGCAAGGCCATCGCCCGCGCCCACTCGGCCACGCACCTGACCCACCAGGCGCTGCGCGACGCCCTCGGCCCGACGGCCGCCCAGGCCGGCTCCGAGAACCAGCCGGGCCGCTTCCGCTTCGACTTCGGCTCCCCGTCCGCCGTGCCGCAGTCGGTGATGACCGATGTCGAGCAGAAGATCAACGAGGTGCTCGCCCGCGACCTCGACGTGCGCGCCGACATCATGAGCCTCGAGGAGGCCAAGAAGCAGGGCGCCCTCGCCGAGTTCGGCGAGAAGTACGGCGAGCGCGTGCGCGTGGTGACCATCGGCGACTTCTCCAAGGAGCTGTGCGGCGGCACCCATGTGCACAACACCGCCCAGCTGGGCCTGGTGAAGCTGCTCGGCGAGTCGTCGATCGGCTCCGGCGTACGCCGTGTCGAGGCCCTGGTCGGCGTGGACGCCTACCGCTTCCTCGCCCGTGAGCACACGGTCGTCTCCCAGCTCCAGGAGCTGCTCAAGGGCCGTCCCGAGGAGCTGCCGGAGAGGGTCTCCGCGATGCTCGGCAAGCTGAAGGAGGCCGAGAAGGAGATCGAGAAGTTCCGCGCCGAGAAGGTGCTGCAGGCCGCCGCCGGGCTCGCCGAGTCCGCCAAGGACATCAGGGGAGTGGCGGTGGTCACCGGCCGGGTCCCGGACGGCACCACCCCGGACGACCTGCGCAAGCTGGTCCTCGACGTACGCGGCCGCATCCGGGGCGACCGAGCCGTCGTGGTCGCCCTGTTCACGGTGAACAACGGCAAGCCGCTGACGGTCGTCGCCACCAACGAGGCCGCCCGTGAGCGCGGTCTGAAGGCCGGTGACATCGTCCGCACCGCCGCCAAGACCCTCGGCGGCGGCGGTGGCGGCAAGCCGGACGTCGCCCAGGGCGGCGGCCAGAACCCGGCCGCCGTCGGCGAGGCCGTGGACGCCGTGGAACGCCTGGTGGCGGAAACGGCCAAGTGACGGGGGCCGAGCGATGAGGAAGGGACGTCGACTCGCCATCGACGTCGGGGACGCCCGTATCGGGGTCGCCTCCTGCGACCCCGACGGGATCCTCGCCACCCCCGTGGAGACGGTGCCCGGCCGGGACGTCCCGGCCGCGCACCGTCGTCTCCGGCAGCTTGTCGAGGAGTACGAGCCGATCGAGGTCGTCGTCGGCCTTCCGCGTTCCCTCAAGGGGGGCGAGGGCCCGGCGGCGGCCAAGACACGTGCCTTCGCCGAGGAGCTGGCCAAGGGCATCGCCCCGGTGCCGGTCCGGCTGGTGGACGAGCGGATGACCACGGTGACGGCCAGTCAGAGCCTGCGGGCTTCCGGGGTGCGGTCCAGGAAAGGACGCTCCGTGATCGACCAGGCCGCCGCCGTCATTATTTTGCAGCAGGCCCTGGAATCCGAACGAGTGTCAGGTAAAGCACCCGGTGAGGGCGTCGAAGTGGTCATCTGATCGCGGTACGGTAACGTTCCGCGCGATGCGCCGGAGTTCGAACAGCAGGCGCACAGCAAGAGGCGGAACGGCAACCGGTCACCACGCCGCGTGACGTCGCCTCGCGGCTTTAGGGGATCGATGACTGAGTATGGCCGGGGCCCAGGCTCCGAACCGTGGCATCCGGACGATCCGCTGTACGGAGACGGCGGATGGGGAGGACAGCAGGCCCAGACGGGCCCGCAGCCCGCTTACGGAGACCGGCCTCAGAATCATCTGCAGCAGCCGCAGTACGGCGAGTGGGGGCACGGACAGCAGGCCGGCTACGGCGGGCAGCCCCAGCAGTACGGCGAGCAGAACCCCCTTCAGGCTCCGCACTACGGCCAGCAGGGGCACCAGCAGTACGCGGGTCACCTCCAGGACCAGCAGCAGTACCAGCAGGGCGGCTGGGACGGCACCGCCGGCGGGCAGCAGCCGGTGTACCCGGCCGACCCGTACGGCGGGCAGGCCGCGGCCCACGGTGCCGAGCGGCCCGGCTTCCACGGCATCCCCGACGCGGGCCCGCAGCCCCAGGCGCCGGACCACCGGCGCACCGAACCGGAACCGCGGCCCGACTGGGACCCCGGCCCCGGGCCCGACCAGGACGACCACCCCTTCTTCTCGGGCGGCGGGGACGAGGCCGACGCCGACGACCCGGGGAACGAGGACCGGGGGCGCGGCGACCGCAAGGGACGCGGCAGGGGCAGGAACGGCAGGAACGGCAAGAACGGCAGGAACGGAAAGAGCAAGGAAAAAGGGAAGAAGCGCCGCAACGGCTGCGCCTGCCTGGTTGTCGTCATGGTGCTCGGCGGCGGCGCGGTCGGCACCACGTACTACGGCTACACGATCTACCAGAATCGTTTCGGTCCGGCGCCGGACTACGCGGGCAACGGCATCGACGAGATGGTGACCGTGGAGATTCCCAAGGGCGCGGGCGGCTACGACATCGGCCGTGCGCTGAAGGCGGCGGGCGTCGTCAAGAGCGTCGACGCCTTCGTCGCCGCGCAGACCCGCAACCCCAAGGGGAAGCAGATCCAGGCGGGCGCCTATCTGCTGAGGAAGAAGATGTCCGCGGCCAGCGCGGTCGCGATGATGCTCGACCCCAAGAGCCAGAGCAACGTCCTGGTGAAGCCGGGCCAGCGCAACGTCCAGGTCTACGCCGACATCGACAAGCGGCTGGAGCTGTCCCCCGGCACCACGCGGAAGGTCGCCGCGGAGCAGTACAAGAACCTGGGCCTGCCGAGCTGGGCCAACAGCCACAGCCAGATCAAGGATCCGCTGGAGGGCTTCCTCCGCCCGGGCACCTATCCCGCGGCCAAGGGCATGAAGCCCGAGGCGGTCCTGAAGGAAATGGTCAAGCGGGCCAACGAGAACTACAGCAAGTACAACCTCGCCGCGAAGGCGAGGGAGCTGAACCTGAAGGACCCGCTCGAGCTCGTCACGGTCGCGAGCCTGGTCCAGGCCGAGGGCAAGACGCACGACGACTTCCGCAAGATGTCGGAAGTCATCTACAACCGTCTCAAGCCGACCAACACCGAGACCAACCAGTTGCTCCAGTTCGACTCGACCTTCAACTACCTGAGGGGCGAGAGCAACATCCACATCAGCGAAAGAGAGATCAACAGCAACAGGGACCCGTACAACACCTACACCAACAAGGGTCTGCCGCCCGGGCCGATCGGAAACCCCGGCGACGACGCCCTGAAGGCGGCGCTGAATCCGACCGACGACGGCTGGATCTACTTCGTGGCGACCGACGGCATGAACAAGACCGAGTTCGCCAAGACCTACGAGGAATTCCAGAAGCTCAAGGACAAGTTCAATGCCAACGCGGGCAACTGACGTCCGCCGGGCCGCCGTGCTCGGCTCGCCGATCGCCCACTCGCTCTCCCCGGTGCTGCACCGGGCGGCGTACGAGGAACTGGGGCTCACCCACTGGTCGTACGAGCGGTTCGAGGTCGACGAGGCGGGCCTGCCCGGGTTCATCGAGGGCCTGGGACCGGAGTGGGCGGGGCTGTCCCTGACCATGCCGCTGAAGCGGGCGGTCATCCCGCTGCTCGACTCGATCAGCGACACGGCCGCCTCCGTCGAGGCGGTCAACACGGTGGTGTTCACCGAGGACGGCCGCCGGATCGGGGACAACACCGATGTACCCGGCATGGTCGCCGCCCTGCGCGAGCACGGCATCGAGCAGGTCGACTCGGCAGCCGTCCTCGGCGCCGGCGCCACCGCCTCCTCCGCGCTGGCCGCCCTCGCCCGCATCTGCACCGGCGAGGTCGTCGCCTGCGTCCGCAGCGAGACCCGCGCCGCCGAGATGCGGCAGTGGGGCGAGCGGCTGGACATCGAGGTCCGTACGGCCGACTGGGCCGACGCGGCCGAGGCCCTGCGGGCCCCGCTGGTGATCGCCACCACCCCGGCCGGCACCACGGACGCGCTGGCCGACGCCGTACCCGAGCGGCCCGCCGCCCTGTTCGACGTCCTCTACGACCCCTGGCCCACCGCCCTCGCGGCCCGCTGGTCCATGGCCGGCGGCGCCGTCGTCGGCGGCCTCGACCTGCTGGTGCACCAGGCGGTCCTCCAGGTGGAGCAGATGACGGGCCGCTCACCGGCCCCGCTCGACGCCATGCGCAAGGCGGGGGAGCGCGCCCTCGCGGCCCGTTAGGGGGTACATGCCGCCCCGACTCCGCCGGACCGCCGGGCACCCCCGGGACGGCGTCGTGCGGGCGGGCCGGTTCCCGTCCGCCTGATGGACCGGCCGCCGGGCTCCGGGCCCGGACATGGGAGGATCGGAGATGGCGGGCCGGGATCGCGCACCCGGCCGGACCGTGATCACGCACGAGGGCGCGCGTACACAGGGCAGTGCACAGGGCGCGCGCGAGCACTGAGGAGTTTGGGTGAGCAGGTTGCGTTGGTTGACCGCGGGGGAGTCCCACGGACCGGCACTCGTGGCCACGCTGGAGGGGCTTCCGGCCGGGGT
>NZ_BAAAHG010000045.1:0-52046 GCF_039525155.1 Streptomyces thermoalcalitolerans
ACGTCTGCCCACAGCCGGGCCGCCGCTGTCCGCTCCAGCCCCCGACGCCCCGATCAACCCACTTCACGAAGATTATTTCGCTGAGAAAACCTCAGTGCCCCGCTTCCACCCCCGAGCACGCCAGCGAACACAGGGTCCATAGCGATCGGATACACCTGAAACACTCCTGGTCGACTGACGAAATAAGCGTATGGTGAAAATCGTAGACCATTTCGAAGAGCTATGGCCTCCCGCCTTTGGCACTCCCAGAGGAAGCCTGCGAGATTTCCTCGGAGAGTCTCCCCACGAAGACGAAAAGGAAATCCTTCAATACCTCCAGAACGGTCACGACCTCTTCAATGTCATGGGCTCATCCGATGACGCCCTCGGCTCCGGCAGGACAATCCTCGGAGGAGACTCCATCTATTCTGACGGCGAGTGGGTTTGGAGAGGTGACCTCTGGTTCTACGTGTGGAAGCATCACGTCATCCTGCCTACCGAGTTCGTTGACCGAGTGAGGAAGCTCGGCCACTCAGTGCCCGACGAAGACATCCCAAGACTCATGGAAATTGCACAAGAAATCCGCGCCAGAATATAGAATTGAGCCGAGACGGCTGGCAGCCGTCCGGAAAGTTTCGATCAAGGGCGGCTTCGGGATCGAGGCAGGCAGCTTTGTGTTCCCGACCGCCGAGGAGGCAGAACAAATGAGGCCACGCGAGGCCGACACTCGAAAATGGGCAGAAGACAGACACCGGAACGCAATCGAAGTTGCCGGCATGCTCGGCATTCCCCCAGAGGTTTACACCCGCGACCCGATGACTGTGATCCCGGCCCTGGACGACTACGCGTCCCGCGCCCCCTTGAATGAATTCGAGGAGTCCGACTGGATCACGCTCCACCTCGATCTGGTATCTTTCCTTGCCGATTTTCTCACCCAGAAGTACGACGCACGCTGGATACTCGAAGACGACCCGGAAGGTCCCGTTGGACACCGCTACGTCATCGAGGCGACCGGGTTCGACGGACAGACTCACCGAATCGATCCTGTCGACATCGTGAGGATGGAATTTTCCAGCCCTCCCATCGAGATCGCCCGGCTGCTGGCCACCGCAGAGCTCAACCTGGGTCTGGCATCGCACATCAACAGTGACCGACCAGCAGCGCCCTGTCCCGCAGAAAAAACGGAGACATCCACGTAACCAAGGAAAGACGACATCAAATCAATCGTTAAAAGAACGGCCGGGCATATGATGTCATCTGGTACCCGTAGCGGCTGGTTTCCCTCCAGGTTTCCACCAGATGAGGCTGCTGCGCAGCGGCTTTGGGAATGGCTCGAAGAAGAGGGCGGACTCGACGCAGGCGGGATCGACCTGAGCAGCGCCGACCTTTCTCATGGCGACTTCTCGGGATCATGGTTCACCGACGCGAAGCTGGTGAACACAAAGCTTGTCGCGCGGATCTCTACCACTCCGACACACAGGGCGCCGACTTCACCAGAGCCGATCTCACACGCTGCTCTCTGGTACGCGTCACCATGGACAACGCAGTACTGGTAAATGCAGTACTGGACGGAGCCGAACTCGTGAAGGCGTCGTTGTGTGATGCCGACGGCTCCGGGGCGAGCTTCCGCGGAACCAAATTTGTAGACACATTCCTCATCAACACAAACTTCCGCAACGCCGATCTGCGAAACGCCGTTTTCGAGGAAAACTCGTTCAAGGTGACGCTGGACGAGGAGACCAAGCTGGAAGGCGCGAGCGGAACAGTGTTCGGTCCAGCGGTCGTCGTTGAAGGGCAAGCATCCCGCGAGCTGTCTGGGGACGCGCTGGAGCAATGGATTCGCAGCAGAGGAGGAAACCTGCGTGTCCTCACTCCACGCGGGGCATGACCCGGTGGCAGAACGCGGGAAATGGTCTCCCCACGGCTCCCGCCGGGCCAGGCCGCCGCACAGATTCCTCAGGGCCATCAATAACGGTGGAGATCATTCAAAACACTTCCTGGCAGCGAACGGCAGCAAGTTGCTGAAAGGACCCACGACCAAGGTCAGGCTGTAGCGCGGAGTCGTTCCAGGAGTTCAGCCACAGGAGCGATCTCTGCGTAAGTAGAGAGGCTAGGCTCCAGGTCGCGAATCATCGTCACGCACCGAGGGGCGTTGATCCGGGTGGCCAGGTCCAAGGAGAGCGTTGCGGCCGCTGCGGCGATTTCGGGGTCGCCGTCCTGGAGGTAGGTCTCGGCCTGGTAGGCGCGGAAGATAGCGCGTGTCTTGTCACGAGTGGTGGGCAGCAGGGCAATGCCTTCCTCCATGAGCCGGTGAGCTTGTCGGCGCTGGCCGAGTTCAGCGAGACAGCGTCCGCTGTCGGCTGCGAGGTCGGCATGCGACATCCATGAGCACCACTCGGGCGGCGGATCACCTGACGGGCTGTTCAGGGCCTTCTCCGCAGCGGTGAGGGCCTGGAGGCACTGGCCGCCTTCATCGAGTGCGGCAAGAGCGCGGGCCTGGCGAAGGTGAAGAAGGGCCCGCGCGATGGGGTGCTGGGTGCGAGGGATGACGTGTTCGAGAATCGCGGCCGCGGTGCGGGCGTCCTTGAGCCACAGCATTTGATAGGCGAGATCGGAGAGGATGCCGGCCCCGAGGTCACGTTGCCCGGCGGTGTGGGCGTTGTGGAGAGCTGTGTGCCAAAAGCGGCTGGCGGCGGCATGTCGGCGCTCATCGAACTTCTGCCAAGCAATGGCCTGGCAGAGGGATGCGGCCAGGGTATGGAGTCTTTGTTCGGCAGAGTGCGAGTAGCGGCCTTCGCTGATGATGTCGGTGACGGTGCTCAAATGTTCGTTGAGCAGTCGGTGGGTGCGCGTACGGCGTTGGGTGGCGAGGCGGATCAGCTCGGCACTGGTGGTCTCCAACCAGTCGAGTAGTTCGGCGTCGACCGGGAGCCGGGGAGTCCAGCGGGGGGATGGCCCCGGTTCGGTGACGGCCCACTGGTGGGCAAAGCCGGCCAGGGCGCCGCTGGTGTAGGCGATGAACGACCGGCGGTCCAGGGAGTTCATCAGGGCCTCTCGCAGGGAGGGAACGGCGTTGTGCGAGCCGAGGGGCAGCGGCTTGTCCTGGCCGGGGAGCCAGTTGGGCCAGCCGAGATGGGCGACGGCCGCGTAGTCGATGCCGAAGACCTCAGCGATGAGCGGCTGAGACTCTTCTTCGTCGGGGATGGCCCGGCCGGTCTCCCACTTGGAGATCCGTGACCCTCGGGTGCCTGACCGCAGGCCGCGGCGGGCAGCAGCCTGCCGGATGCGACGGGCCAGGTCCTCCTGAGACCAGCCGCGCTGGTTTCTGGCGTACGCGAGTGGGTGGTGGATCTCGTCGTCCACCTGTTCATTGCACCATCCGCGCCGGCTGCGGAGAACGGTTCCTGCAAACCGGGGATAGGGCGGGGATAGGGCTTCACTCTAGGCGTGGCGGTCTGCGGGCGCTGTACTCGTCGTGGTCTCGCCCAGCGCCTGTGAGACCGGGCGGACCGGCTTGGTCCCGTCCGCCGGACTGCGCTCTGGGCCCATCGACGAGGGAGCCGTGCAAGCTCCCCGTTCTCTGGCGGGACATTTCCGATGCTTTCGACGCATAGGAAGGGGGCTGCCATGTCGTACGACCACTGAGCCCGAGGTACCGGGGCGGGTCAGCACGGCGGCCCGCCCCGTCCGTCTCCGAAAGGGATATGAGATGCCGCCTGTGACCAACCGCTATGACCCCCTGGATGCTCGGGTCCTGCGTGACCCGTACCCGGTACTGGCCGAACTGCGGCGAACGGAGCCGGTGTTCTGGCACGAGAAAATGGGCTCGTGGGTGCTGACCCGGTACACCGACTGCGTGCGGGTGCTGCGTGACCACACCCTCTTCGCCCGTGACCCGCGGCGGACCGGGGGCACCGTGCCGGAGCCGAGCCTGAGCGTGCAGACCCTCGACCCGCCGCAGCTGAGCCGGGTGCGGTCGCTGTTCATGGCGGCGCTGCGAGCCCAGGACCTCGCGGCCATCGAGGAACGCGCCCGCCGGCTGGTGACCAGTCGGCTCGACGAGCTGGCCGGAGCCGGACAGTTCGATGTGGTGGCAGAGCTCGCGGTGCCGCTGTCTGTGGCGGTGGTGGCGGACCTGCTCGGGGTTGAGCCTCCGCCGTACGCCGAGTTTGCTGCCGTTTCGGACACCATCATGCGGAGCATGGACGGCGGGCTGGACCCGTCGCTCGTGGAGCCGGGGCGGATCGCCCGCCAGCGGCTGAGCAAATTGGTCGACGAATGGTTCACGGCCTCGTCCCGGCCCGGCCTGCTGGAGCATGTCCGGCAGGCGGCGCCGGATACCGGTCTGATGACCCAGCTGGTGAAGAACACCGCCAGGGTCATGTTCCAAGGCGGCTACAGCACGATGACGGCCGCCCTCGGCAACGCGGTCGCCGTCCTGCTCACCCGTCCCGATGCTCTGGAGCGGATGCGCGATGCCGCGCTGCTGGCCACCGGTGTGGACGAACTGGTGCGGTTCGACGGTCCGGTGCAGGGCACCACCCGCACGGCGGTGCGAGCGTGCCGGATCGGCGGGATCGACATCGCTCCGGGGCAGAAGGTGGTACCGCTGTTCGCCGCCGCCAACCGCGACCCGGACGCCTTCCCCTTTGCGGATCAGTTGGTGCTGGACCGTGCGCCGAACCCGCACCTTGGCTACGGGTGGGGTCCGCACGCCTGCATCGGGACGACCGTCGCCCAAGCAGGCCTGCGCGCCCTGGTCACGGCCCTGGCCAACCACCCAGCCCGGCTGATCGCTGTCAGCGACGCCGTGCGGCGCCGCACGGCGACCATGCGGGCGTATCAGACGCTGCCCGCGCTTCTTCGCTTCTGACCCCTTCCCTCCTCCCGACGGCGGTGTGCGGCCGCCGCCCGGAGCATCCTCCCACCTGCGTCAGGAGATCCGTCGTGCGCATTCTCATCGGCAACCACATAGATCCGTCGATCCGTGAACGCGGCGACATGCGGGCCTGGACACAGCGCTTGTTATGGTTCGCCCGCCCCGGTGACCTGCTCGTCCTGTGCTGCGAGCCGGACAACGCGTTCTGCGACTACGTGCTGGCCCACACCGGCGTGAAGCGGAGCGAGCTGACCATCCTGGTCGCGCCCGCCGGGGCGTGGGGCGACAGGCTGCTCGATCCGGCCTCGCTCACCGACCCCGCCTTCGTAAAGACGGTGCGGGCCGCGCTCGACACCGTGGGCGGAGCCACCGGGGTGAGCGAGGTGTTCGCGCTGTGGCCGTCCGCCTCCGTCTCCCACTTCGCCGCCTCCCTGGGCATCGCGGACCGCTTTCCGGGAGCCGCGTTCTTCGCCCAAGGCGGCGGAGAGATCGGCAACAACAAGGCGAACTTCCGGGCCCTGGCGGCGGCGGCCGGGGTACCGATCCTGCCCGGCCGGGTGTGCCGCAGCCGCGCTGAGGCGGTCAACGCAACCCGAGAGCTGCTGGCGTCGTCCGGCAGCGGGGCTGTCGTGGTCAAGCAGGCCCACAACGGCGCCGGGGTCGGCAACCAGCTCCTCGTACGCGACCCACAGCTGGCAGTGGACCATGTCGGTGCACGCCACCTGCACCATCTGGCGCCCGGTGAGGACGGCATCACGGCGTACTGGGATCAGCGCTGGACGTGGGCGAGCGGCGGTGGCCGGTGGCCGGTCGTCATCGAAACCTTCGCACCCGGCGCAGACGCGGTGTACTCCGAGCACTACGCCACCGACACCGGCACTCAGCCGACCGAAATGGGCCGCCTGTTCTACGTCGGCCGACGCCTGAGCCACCAGGTCGTCCCTCTCGACCGGGTCAGTGACCGGGTGCGGGCGGCCCTGCTGGATGGCGGCACCCGCCTGGCCGAGGCATACCGGGCTTTCGGCTACCGCGGGCACCTGAGCGCGGACGCCCTGGTACTGCCCGACCAGAGTGTGGTGTTCACAGAGGTCAACGCGCAGGTCTCCGGGTCGCTGCACATCTACCAGCAGATCGCCCACCGCGTGGTCGATGTCGCCGCCACCCCGCGCCGCCAGGTGGTCGAGTACCACGTCCCGCCCACCTGGGCTGTGCCCGACTTCACCGCGTTCCTGACCGCGCTGGACGAGACTGGCCTGGCCTACGACCCGGCCACCCGGACGGGGGTGATCGTGTCGATGCCCGCGATCCCCCTCGCCCCCGGGGCGCCGGCGCAGTTCGTTTTCTGCATCGCCTACGACCCCGCCACCGGTTACGAGGACACCTTCGCCCGACTGGGCGAGCGCTTCCAGACTCTGCCCGCTACAGCCATCGACGCCAGTGTGCACGTCGGCCACGCGCCCGTGTCCTTCTCCTCCTGATCAGGAGCTCGATCATGACCACCACCGCGGCCGCCGAAGCGGCCCAGCTCACCCCTCCCTTCGATCTCGATGCGGACCGGCTCGCCGCCGAACTCGCGGCCGTCACCACCCACACCTGGAACGTACAGCGCACGCACACCTACGGCGGACAGGTCGGCCGGCCGGCCCCGATCGACTGGCGTGTCCTGCCGTTGCGCAGTCTCGGCGGCGATGCGGACCGCACCGACCCGGGTGGCCCCGGCCCCCAGCCGTTCGCGCCGACCCGCTGGCTTCAGCACCTGCCCTACCTGGCCCAGCTTCTGCACCAGATCCCGGCCCCGCTGAACGCGGTCCGGCTGATGGCCCTCGGGCCGGGTGCCGTCTCCACCGCGCACTGTGACCCCAAGTACCGGCTCGACCGGGGCATGGTGCGTCTGCACATCCCCATCGTCACCACGCCGGACGCGGTGCTCGTCCTGGACGGCGTCGAACACTGCTGGCAGCCGGGAACCCTGTGGTACGGCGACTTCTCCCGCAAGCACCTGGTCCGCAACACCAGCCCCACGGTGACCCGCATCCACGTGGTCATCGACGCCCTCCTCACAGCCGACCTCGCCACCTGGTTCCCCGACTCCTGGCGGGACTTGTTCACCCACGGGGAGATCCTGCTCAACCGACCCGCTCCATCGGGCACCCCTGCGTGGCCCACGGCACTGCCGTACGACGCGCTTCTGCCGAGCGGTTTCGCCGACTTCGACGCATCCGCCCCACTGGACGGCCCCCTCCTGTCCGCCCGCTTCGACCACACCGCCGACGGCGTCCTCACCTTGACCGTCGCTGAGCGCTCCTTCGCGCTCGTCCCGGTCGGCGACGGCGAGTGGCGGTTCTCCGGCTGGAGCGAGCAGCGCACCCTCCAGCCCGACGACCACGGTGGCCTGCTGCTGCGGGTACGCCGTGGCCGCGCGCTCGCTGACCGGCATGTGCCCGCCGAACCCCGCACCTCCTGATGCGTATTCACCTCGGAAGGAGCATCTTCATGCGTCTGCACAGCTATGAGGACTTCACCCAGCTGAGGGAGATCATCGTCGGGTCTGCGGAGAACTACCTCGGTCACGACCGTGATGTCAGCTTCGAGTTGTTCCACCATGAGAACCTGACCGGTTTCCGCTCGGACTGGGCCTATCCCCGGCTCGCGCAGAACCAGGCCGGCGCCCGCGGACAGAACTGGGCCGTCAAGCAGCGGTACGTCGAGGAACTGCACGAGGACGTCGAGAACCTGGCCACCACCCTCGCCGGCCTCGGGGTCACCGTGCACCGGCCGATCCCGCTGCCGCCCGACGCGGCCCTCATCGCGGGCCTGGGCTGGGAGGCCGCCCCCACCCCTGCCCTGAACATCCGCGACAACACGCTGATCCTCGGAAACCAGATCATCGAGACGCCGCCGGCGATCCGCTCGCGGTACCTGGAGACCCAGCTCCTCCACGGCATCTTCCGCGCCTACTATGAGGCTGGCGCCCAATGGACGGTGATGCCGCGCCCCACCCTCACCGACCTGTCGTTCGATCTCTCCTACGCTCGCGACGCCACCACCACACTGGGCGGACCGACCGAGCCGATCCAGGACCCGCAACCCAGCCCGTACGACGTGGGCCAGGAGATGATGCTCGACGGCGCCCAGGTTCTGCGCCTGGGCCGGGACCTGGTTGTCAACGTCGCCCAGAACAACCACGAACAGGGCCTCAACTGGCTTCAGCGGCACCTCGGCCACGACTACCGCATCCACCGGGTGTGGCGGATGGCGGACAACCACATCGACTCGATGCTTCTCGCCCTGCGGCCCGGCGTGTTCCTCGCCCGGCACGACGGTATCCGCGACATGATGCCCGAATCGCTGCGCTCGTGGCGGTACATCGTGCCACCCGAGCCCGACCCTGGCGACTTCCCTGTCTACGACGACGAAGACCTGGTCCTCACCAGCCCCTACATCGACCTCAACGTCCTGTCCGTCAATGAACACACGGTGCTCGTCAACCAGGACTGCACCGGCCTGGCCAAGACTCTGGAGAACGCGGGCTTCGACGTGGTGCCCGTCCGCCACCGGCACCGTCGCCTCTTCGGCGGCGGCTTCCACTGCTTCACCCTGGACACCCACCGGGACGGCGGCTTCGTGGACTACCTGTCATGACCGGCGCCGCCGTGCTGCTGCTGGACGCGGCGGGCCCGGAATCCGCCGCCCTCGTCCGCGCGGCGTCCAAGCGCGGCCTCCAGGTCCACGCTGCGACCACCACGGCGGACGCACAGGTACCGGCGCCGGAACTGGCCGGGCAGGTCGTCACCGACTTTGCCCGGCTGGACCGGGCCGTGGAGGACATCAGCACGTACGCCCGCCGCCGCAGTGTCGGCGCCGTCCTCACCGCCAACGAGTACCTGACCGAACTCGCGGCGCTCGTGTGCGCCGAACTCGGCCTGCCCGGCAACGCCCCCTCCCTCGCGCACGCAGCTCGCGACAAGGCAGCGATGGCCGGCGTGCTCACCGCGGCCGGCGTACGCATCCCCTGCACACGGCTCGTGCACGATGACACCGATCTGCAGAACGCGCTCGCAGACATGAGAATCGGCCTCCCCTGCGTGATCAAGCCGGTCGACGCGGCGGGCTCGGCCGGGGTCACCGTGGTGACGTCACCAGCCGACACCGCCGCAGCCGCCAACGCCGCCCGCGTGGCGCGCGGGCGGTACGGCGTCAATAACGCGGGCAATGCAGGCATCCTGGTTCAGGCGTATGTCGCCGGCGACGAGTACAGCGTCGAGTCCATCACCCAGAACGCCGTCACCACACACCTTGCCGTCACACGCAAGGTGGTGACCGGCGGCGCCCACCGCGTCGAGACCGGACACAGCCTTCCCGTCCGCCTGCCCCCGGCCACCGAGGCGGCCGTGCACCGGGAGGTGGACGCGGCAATCCGCGCGGTCGGCATCCGCCATGGCGCTTCGCACACCGAGGTTGTCATTGACGCCGACGGCCGATGCACAGTCATTGAGATCGCCGCTCGGCTCGGCGCCGGGCACATCGGGCTCCTGCTCCAGCACGCCCTCGGCATCGACGTCTTCGCGGCCCTGCTCGACGTCGCCTTGGGGCACCCTGCCGCGCTTACTCCCACCGCCCACGGTCACGCCACCGTCCGCTTCATCACCGCCCCGCACGCCGGACGGCTCACCGCTCTCACCGGATTCCCGAAGCAGGGGCCGGGAGTACCGTTCGTCCGCTGGCGGGCGGCGATGGGTGGCCTGGTGAACACCGCCGCCTCCAACGCCGACCGGCTGGGCTGCTTCGTCGTCACCGGCCCGGACGCGGCCGAGGTGGAACAGCGGGCCGACGCACTCGCACGGCAGATCCATGTCCAGGTCGACCCGACGCCCGCACCGGACGACTGTGATCAGCTCAACTCGGCGAGCAGGTCGGCCATCGCCCCGTAGCTCTCGGCGACTGCGTCCGTCTTCCCCAGCCGGTACCGCTCCAGCCGGATCGCCCCCAGGTGCCTCGCCTCGTAGATCCGCGACCGCCACACTGCGGCCGCCGACCGGTCCAGCTGCCCATAGACCTCCCAGAACGCGGTTCGCTCATCGCTCTTGGCCGACGCCATACGGATGGTCCAATCCGCCTCCGGCACCCCGAAAGTGCAACGGTCGAAGTCCAGCACGCCGCTGATGGTCGGCACGTCGGCGTCCCGGTCGAGCAGAGTGTTGACCGTCCAGAGGTCACCAGTCAGAAGACAGGGTTCAGTAACCTCGTCCAGCACGGCCCGGCCCTGACCGGCCGCGGCAGCGACCTTGCGCACGTCCGCCGAGTCCAGGCCCACCCCGTCCAAGTCCGCGGCAATGTCCTCCAGCGACGCAATCACCGCCTCGCTCCACGTGGCGAAGGCAGGACCGGCCACGGGCCCGAAATGCGGTCCCCGCACGTCATGCACAGCGCGGGTGATCGCACCCATCTGCCGGAAGAAGCCCGGCCAGGTGCTGCGCGGGTAGGACCCCAGATGCTCCGGCGCCGGAACACCGTCCAGGTAAGTCTGGATCATCCAGTCCCGGCCGATCACCTGCCCCGTCCAGTCCACCGCAATCA
Source organism: Streptomyces thermoalcalitolerans (assembly GCF_039525155.1). Taxonomy (NCBI): domain Bacteria; kingdom Bacillati; phylum Actinomycetota; class Actinomycetes; order Kitasatosporales; family Streptomycetaceae; genus Streptomyces; species Streptomyces thermoalcalitolerans. Next base: position 10,436 of record NZ_BAAAHG010000045.1, read on the forward strand.
CCTGCGGCATCAGATGCGCGATCGGCGCCAGCCACGGCTGGCTGGCATGCTCGTTCCTCATCAGGTGCCGCTCGCTGCGAAACTGCCGCTCTTCCGTCGGCGCGACCCGCAGAATCACCGGTCGATCCCGCCCGGCCAAAGCCACACGGTAGACGTTGTTGTACATGCCTGTACCCAGCTCGACCGCGGACACAGGAACAACAGCATCGCCGAAGGCGCGGCGGCACACCGCCTCGATCTCCTCTGCGGTCAAGGACTGTTGGAACGCGCCTGCCGTCCGTTCAACTGGCTGAAAGTCCATTCCGCTCACACCACCCCAAATACGCCTCTTCCTTCATGAGAAACCTATGCTGCCCCGCCGCCACGACTGTCCGACTCCATCGACATCCAGACAGACGTCCATCGACATCCAGACAGACGCCACGGGCGCCCCAGCACGCACTGGGGCCCGAAAACCGCCGTGGTGGACGCGATCCGGGTGCCCCGGACCGTCCCCGGACGCCCACGGGCGCACCCCGCCCATGTACGGGGCGACACGGGCCACAGCTCCACAGTGACCCGGACCTGACTCAGGAGCCGGAGAGCCGGTCATAGCCGTCCGGAAGGGGCTGTAGCGAATACTGAGCTGTTCTCCTCCACGCAGCCGGTGAAGAGCAAGTCGGACGCGTTCGCCGATGACCTGGAGAAGGTGGCCTCGGCTCTGTCCGAGTACGCCTCCACGGTCAAACCACTGGTCGAACGACTGGAGTCGCTCAAGACGGAGGCCACGGCGTTCGTGAACTCCGTCTCCGGCGACGACGACTGGCGCAAGGACCACGACAAGGTGGAGACCAACAACCGCCTCTGGCGTGAGGTCAACCACACGGTCGCCGCTTTTCAGGCCGCCGAGCGCACCTGCCACAACAAGATCACCGCTCTGATCGGCGGAACGACGCTCACCGTCGACGACGGCTCGCACGGCAAGAACATGTACGGCTACCGGGCCGACGACCTCGACCGTGCCGCGAAGACCCCCTGGGGCGCGCCCGTCGAGCAGGAGTACGAGGGCTGGGACTGGGTGACCCACCAGGCCGGACAGCTTTGGGACGGTTTCTGGACCGACGGGGTGATGGGCACCATCCACGGCCTGGGCACCCTGGTGGGCGCGGACGGCTGGGATGCGGCGGGTGAGGCGTGGAAGAACCTTGCCAAGCTGGGCACCGCCTCGGCCCTCACCAGTGCCACCCTCGGCACGTGGTGGCTGGTGCCCGACGACAAGCTTCCTTCCTGGCTGCGTGACTCGCGCACCGTCTGCAAGCAGACCGTCAAGGGATTCGTCGCCTGGGACACCTGGAAGACCAATCCGTCCCGCGCGGCCGGCGCCGTCGGCTTCAACGTGCTCGGCCTGCTGGGCGCCGACGGCGTCGGAGCAGCAGCCTCCGGCACCGGCAGGACCGCCACGGCAGCCCGTGCCCTGTCGGCCGCGAGCAAGGTCGGCCGGGCCGTCGACCCCCTCACCTACGTCGGCAAGGCAGGCAAGTTCACCTTCGTCAAGGTGAGTGACGCCTTCACCCGGCTCAAGAACGTCAACCCGACCGCTCCGCTGGACGCGGCGGTCACCGGCGGCAGATACACACCGTCCGACCACCCGGTTCCGCCCCTCGAGCGCCCCGCCTCCATACCCGAGCATGCCGTCGAATACATAGACAACGCGGGCAAGCGCGTCTACCTCGACACCAAGACCGGCGACATCCTCAACGCCGACGGCACCGTCCGCCAGCACGCCGGTGAAGCCCCGTACGAGCTCTCTGCGAAGGACCACGCCGAACTCAATTCGGCCAGCCACACCGACCGCTCGGAGGAACTGGTCGAATCCGGCGCCCGGGCTGAGCACGAGCACGGCGTCGGCCCGTCCGCCGGCCATGAGCCACCATCCCACCGCGCCGAAGGCCGTCCGTCCGACCTTGGTCCCGGCGGACATGAAGGCTCAGGCGGAACCGGACACGGTGACCAAGCAGGCCACGGGCACGAAAACCCGACAGGCAGAAGCGATCACACACCCGGCGACACGGACAGTCCTGGCAGCAGCCCGGAGGCTGCCGGTACGGGAACGGAGCCGCACGCGCCGCGTGCCAACGAACCGTTGCCCGAGATGACCCCTGAGGAGCGCGCCGCGCACTGGGGGCACCTAGAGGAGGTCGAACAACGGAACGCGGAGGATTTCGACTCGCTGCAGCGTGATCCCGATAAGAATGGGGGCATAACCCCATCGTCGCAGGACGAGGCGCGAGTGGGACTGGATCTTCGCGAGCAGGGACGTCTCCCCCATGACATCCAGCGACCTTCACAATACGGAAACGGTGAGTTCTACTCGCCCAGCACGGGTCGCTACTACGACATAAAAGGCGTACACTCAGACTGGCCTCCTTTCAATAACGTACGCGACAAGTCACAGCCGTTTCGCGGCGCATATGATCCGGCCAATAATGGGACATGGGTCAAGAAACTTCGACAGCAGATTGTCGACAAAAACAGAATCGTCATCCTAGATGTCAGGAACGCGAACCAGGCAGCGATCGACGACATCAAATCAATCGTTGAAAGGAATGGCTGGACAGATGATGTCATCTGGTACCCGTAACGGCTGGCTCCCTTCTAGATTTCCGCCAGATAAGGCTGCTGCGCAGCGACTTCAGGAATGGCTTGAAGAAGAGGGCGGCCTTGATGCGGTCGGGATCGACCTGAGTGGCGCCGACCTTTCTCACGGCAACTTCTCGGAGTCATGGCTCACTGACGCAAGGCTAGTGAATACAAAGCTTGTCGGCGCAGATCTCTACCGCTCCGACGCACAGGGCGCCGATTTCACCGGAGCCGATCTCACGCGCTGCTCTCTGGTGCGCACCAACATGGACAACGCAATACTGGTAAATGCAGTGCTGGACGGAGCTGAACTCATAAAGGCTTCGTTGTGTGACGTCGACGCCTCCGGGGCGAGCTGCTGCGGAACCAAATTTGCGGACACCTTCCTCATCAACACAAACTTCCGCAACGCCGATCTGCGAGACGCCGTTTTCGAGGAAAACTCGTTCGAGGTGCTGCTGGACGAGAAGACCAGGCTGGAAGGCGCAAGCGGAACAGTGTTCGGTCCAGCGATCATCATTGAAGGGCAAACGTCGCGCGAGCTGTCCGGAGAAACGCTGGAACAATGGATTCACAGCAGGGGAGGAAACCTGCGTGTCCTCACTCCACGCGGGGCGTGACCTAATGGCAGAACGCAGGAAATGGACTCCCGCACGATTCCTGCCGGGCCAGGCCGCCACCCAGATGCCTCAGTCATCAATAACGGTGGAATGACAGCGTCCGCCCACATACCTGCCGGAGCCCCCGCATGACCAAAGAAGTCGTAGCCCTCACCCCGAAGATGCCGGACACCCGTTCTCTGCTGGCCGGTCTCTTCGCGGGTGGCCCCGAGCTGGGTCTGGCCACCGACCAGGACGGTGCCGTCATTCGGCTGTGCACGCGTACCGGCCGTCCTCTGGTCTCCGTCGAGGCTCCGCTGCTTGTCCACACACCGGGTGAGGCCGAACGTCTCCTCGGTCCCGAGGTGTCCGCGCCCACGCCGCCCTACTGGTGGACAGAGACCCGCGCCACGACCGCCGCTCCGGAAGCCGAGCAACTCGCGGGTTCGGTCTGCGGGCGTCTGACGACTCTGCTGGGCGGCACAGTGTGGCCACACGGCGCCGCCACGACATGCACGGTGTCCGTCCCCGACATCCCGCAGCCGGAATCAGAGGAACAGGACACCCTCGCCGCCCTCTCCGTCGACATCCTGACCGAGTCGACGGCCGTCGTCCTCTCCGAGCGTCCCGTCCTCGCCCTCACCACCTGGCTGTCCGACGTGCTGCGCACGACGGCCGCCGCGAACCGCGCCCTGCACCTGGTCACTCCCGCCCACACCCGTCTCACCCTTCCCCTGCGGCAGGCGCTGGCGGGCGCGCCCAACCGGTGGGTGGTCCAGGATCCGGAGGGCGGCTACTACGACGGCCTGTCCGGCGCCCGGCTCGTCTGGCGGGACGGCACGTTCTCCGCCGACGGCGGCACGGTCGCCGAAGCCTTCACTCAGCGGTCCGCGCCCACACAGGAACGCCAGCTCACCGTCTCCTTCCGCACGGTCCACGCCCCCGACGCCGATCTGACCCTCGGTCTCGGGCTGGAGGCAGCCTGGCGGCACCTGACGGGCGCGCCACCCGCCGGCTGGGGCACCGCGGAGCCGGTCAACCTGCCTTGGTCACCCCGCCAGTTGACGGACCTGGCCCGGGACCGCTCTCCCGCGCCGACGCATCTCCTCGCGGTCGGCGATCCGGCCCGCCCGGCCCTCGCCACCCTCCGCGTCTCGCGTACGACGGCGGGTATCGCACAGGAGATCACGCTCACGCTGGGATACAAGTCCACCGAGGACGTTCCACTGGACGCCCTCGAACCGCTCGCCACCACGCTGGTCGAGGAGCACGAGCTGGCGACGATGCTCACCACTCTGCGCGCGGCCCGCGCTGATCTGACCCTGCCACCGTGCCTGGAGGCCCCGCCAATCCCGGTCTCTTTCACCCTCGGCGCCCGGGACGTTCGCACCACCGGCCTCGATCACACCCGTCGACCGCCCATGGCCGTACGCCCCCGGCTGCTGGGCCCGCAATCACGCCCGGCCCTGTATTACCCGCTGGGCGACGGAACCGATGCTCAGGCATGGACGGCTCTGCAAAGGCTCACCACTCATCTCAAGGCCGGAAAAGCAGCTTGAGCCCTGAGGGGCAGGTGCAGTGGCAGAACACGGACCAGGCAATCCACCCGACGGGAAGTCCCCCGGCCAGGTATTCCGCACTCATACACAGCGGGTGAATGCAGGCACATGGGCAGTCTGGGTGGGCGCTCGGGCAGCGCGTTCCCTCCCATACCGCCCACCCGTGCGGAAGCCGTGCCTACGGCCAGTGGGCTCCGGGGCTGCCGATCGAGGGTTTGCGGCAGTCCGGGGTGTGGCGCGCGGGGGTGGTCACGGGCTCGTCGGCGAGCGCGTAGCACAGCTGGGCGTGGAGCAGTTCGGCCTCGGCGGGCGTGAGGTGCAGTGCCACGTCCGCGTCGAAGACCCCGTCGCGGCGCAGCCACAGGTCGATGGCGATGGTTCCGTCGTCCCGCCGGCGGACCGGTTTGCTGGGGACACGGCTCACCTGGACCCGGGCGTTCGGTGTCGTGCTGCTCATCAGGCCGCCGCCCCCACGGGAGCGCCGACCCGGTGGCCGTGGATCACCCAGGGGCCCACGTCGATCCCTTCGAGCGCCAGGACGAGTGCGGCGCGGCGTTCCTCCTGCCGTTGCCAGCGTTCATGGGCGAGCAGGTAGGGGCGTACAAGGGGGCCGGTGTCCTGGAGAGGAGCCGAGGTTTCGGACCTGGTCCGGGTGCGGGGCCTGGCCGGAAGGGCGGCGCACAGTCCAGGTACGGCGGTGTGGCGGATCAGCAGGCGCAGTCCGGACAGGGTGCGCGGGGATGCGGGTGCGTGTCTCGGTCGTCCCGGCCTGCGGCGTCGGCCGGTGGCTGGAAGGAGAAGGGACAGAAGGGGCAGGATCAGGGCACGTGTTCGTTCCACGGCACACCAAATAGGCTTGGGCATGCTGACGCTCCTTGGCAGCGTTGGCTGGCCCCGGGGTGATGGCGCACCACCGGGGCACTTTTTGCATGCGGTAATCGCCTGACTACCGCACGAAGTCAGGCTAGCGTCAACAGTGCTGCCTCATCAACATTGATGCCGTCAGAGCAGGTCGTCGAACTCCCCCGCCTTGGCCCCGGCGAGGAAGGCCGCGAGCTTGGCGCGCGTGGTCCTGACGACGACATCGGGCTCGTCGCTCTCCCTGACAAGCACCAGATCGCCGGCCGTCGCCAACTCCAGGCAGTTGCCGGACTGTTCGGAATATGACGATTTGCGCCATTGGATGTCCATGCTGATTCACGCTCTCACAGTTCCTGCAACACCTTGTGGATGAAGTCGCGGGAAGGGCCCGGCTCCAGGGACCGCTGCTCCACGCGGTCCAGTACAGCGCGGTAGTTCGTCAGATGCGTCTCCGAGTCCAGGAACGTGACTCCGTTCGGCACGTCGATCTGCACGGTGTCGAGCTGCCGCACAGGACCGCAGGCGTACATGGTCGAACTGCCCGCGCTCGGGAACCCTCCCGCCGAGAAGGGCACCACGCGGAGCGTCACCGTCTCCCGCTCCGACTGCTCCAGCAAGTGCTCCAACTGCCGTCGCACGACATCCGGTCCACCAAAGAGCATCCGCAGCGCGGCTTCATGGAGGAGAAAGGAACAAGGAGGCGGATCCGCGCGGTCCAACAGCTTCTGGCGACGCATGCGGAAGGCGACCTGGAGGTCCAACGCCTCGAGGGACAGCGGCGGTACGGCCTCCCTGAACACGGCACGGGCGTAGTCCTCGTGCTGGAGCAGACCGGGCAGATGCGTGATCTGCACGTGCCGAAGCGCAGTGGCGTGATGCTCCAGTTCGGCCAGATCGAGCATGTAGGAGGCGATGGAGCCCCTGAACTCGTCCCACCAGTGGGAGCCGGACCGCTCCTTGGCCATGTCCGCAAGTGCGTCGACGTAGGCGGGATCGGGACAGGAGTAGTTGGCCGCCCACACCCGCACTCGGTCGGCGCTCACACCGAACCGGGCGGACTCGGTGTTGCTGATCGCCGTCTTGTCCACACGGTGCAGCGCGGCGGCCTCGGTGAGGGAGAGCCCGACGTGCTCACGCATCCGGCGAAGCTCGATCCCGAGCCTCCGCTGTCGAGCGGTCGGTGGCTTCCGGACCGGCACGAAGTCTCCTCCTTGGCTCCAAACTGCCCGGCCGACCATCTTTCCACCAGGCGGATCAATGCGGAACGGCCGGTACGGTTCACCGCACCGGCCGTCCTGCCACATCTCCCGACGGGCGACGCCTACAGAAACGAGTTGATCTGGATTGTCTCGTCGCGGCCCAGCCCACGCCGATCGCGGAGATCCGAATTCGCATATTTCCGTGTACTACGTCGTGAAGCGGTCGAACTCGCCGGCCTTCGCCCCTTCCAGGAAGGCTCGCAGCTTGCGGCGCGTGGTCCGTACGACGACCTCCGGGTCGTCGCTCTCCCTCAGAAAGATCCGGTCGCCCTGCTCGGCGATCTCTATGCAGCTTCCGGTGTCCGCCGAGAAGGACGACTTCTGCCAGTGAAGTTCCACCTGCTCCTGCCTCAGGTCTCTTGTGCCACCCGCCGGATGAAGTCGAGGGACCCGCTGGGTTCCAGGGCCCGTTCCCGCATCCGGTCGAGAACGGTGCGGTGGTTCGCCAGGCAGGTCTCGGCGTGCGGGAAACTCACGCCCGAGCGGGCCGACTCCGTGTTGCTGACCGTCGTGCGGTCCGTACGGTGCAGGGCGGCGGCCTCGTTGATGGACATGCCGATGTGCTCGCGCATTGTGCGCAACTCGGCACCCAGACGACGCTGTCGTTCGGTGGGCGGCTTGCGTACGGGCATCGGGCAGCTCCCCCTGTCACCGCTTTCGACGATGCGGAACGGCCGGTACGGTTCACCGCACCGGCCGTCCTGTCAAATCTCCCGACGGGTGACGCCTACAGAAACGGGTTGATCTGGATCGTCTCGTCGCGGCCCGGGCCCACGCCGATCGCGGAGATCGGGGCGCCGGACATCTCCTCCAGGGCCTTGACGTAGTTCTGCGCGTTCTTCGGCAGGTCGGAGAAGGTCTTGGCCTTGGTGATGTCCTCCTGCCAGCCGGGCAGGTACTCGTAGACCGGCTTGGCGTGGTGGAAGTCGCTCTGCGAGTACGGGAGTTCCTCCACGCGCCAGCCGTCGATCTCGTAGGCGACGCAGACCGGGATCCGCTCCCAGCCGGACAGGACGTCGAGCTTGGTGAGGAAGAAGTCGGTCAGGCCGTTGACGCGGGTGGCGTAGCGGGCGATCACCGCGTCGAACCAGCCGCAGCGGCGGTCGCGGCCGGTCGTCACGCCCCGCTCGCCGCCGATGCGGCGCAGCGCCTCGCCGTCCTCGTCGAACAGCTCGGTCGGGAAGGGACCGGCGCCGACGCGGGTGGTGTAGGCCTTCAGGATGCCGATGACACGGCTGATCCTGGTCGGGCCGACGCCGGTGCCGGTGCAGGCGCCGCCCGCGGTCGGGTTGGAGGAGGTGACGAAGGGATAGGTGCCGTGGTCGATGTCCAGCAGCGTTCCCTGTCCGCCCTCGAAGAGGACCACCTTGTCCTCGTCCAGCGCCTGGTTGAGGATCAGGACCGTGTCGGCGACGTACGGTTTGATCTGCTCGGCGTAGCCCAGCAGCTCCTCGACCACCTGGTTCACGGCGATCGCGCGCCGGTTGTAGAGCTTGGTGAGGATCTGGTTCTTGACGTCGAGGGCCGCCTCCACCTTCTGGGTGAGGATCGACTCGTCGTACAGATCCTGCACCCGGATGCCGACACGGTTGATCTTGTCCGCGTAGGTCGGGCCGATGCCCCGGCCCGTGGTGCCGATCTTGCGCTTGCCGAGGAAGCGTTCCGTCACCTTGTCGAGGGTGACGTTGTACGGCGTGATGATGTGTGCGTTGCCGCTGATCAGCAGCTTGGAGGTGTCGACACCACGCTCGTTCAGACCGCTCAGCTCGGAGAGCAGGACCGACGGGTCGATCACGACGCCATTGCCGATGACCGGAATACAACCGGGTGACAGGATGCCGGAAGGAAGGAGGTGCAGTGCGTACTTCTGGTCACCGACGACGACGGTGTGGCCGGCGTTGTTGCCGCCCTGGTAGCGCACTACATAGTCCACCGAACCACCGAGCAGGTCGGTGGCCTTCCCCTTCCCCTCGTCACCCCACTGAGCACCGAGCAGCACAAGTGCGGGCACGCGCGTACACCCCTTCCGGGCGGGGCATGTCCAAGGTCAGGGGCGTACGCGGGCTCACGGTCACGTACTTCCGCGACCACGGCCGAGCCGTACGACCCATCGGACCGGATGCCCCGGAATAGACGAAGCCCCCGGGCGCAATCGCGCAAAGGGGCTCTTGCACAAAGATGCTACCCGAGGAAGCGAGGCAGGACCGAGGTGGCGACTCATCCCACGTCCGATCAGCTGCTGGTGGTCATTGACCCGGTCGCCCGGCGGACGGACGGGGAATCCGTACGCATTGCGAAGGACGTGCTCAGCGGGGGTGCCGTCCTCAAGGTGTGTCTGCCGGAGGGGCCGGAGGAGTTCGCCCGCGCGCTGACGCGGCGCGGTGCCCGGCGGCCGGTGGTGATCGGTGACGACAGGGCGCTGCTGCGGGCGGTGTCGGTGCTGCACCGGCAGCGGGAACTGGCCGCGTACGCGCTGTCGGTCGTACCGGTCGGGGGTGCCGTGTCCCTGGCCCACTCGCTCGGTGTGCCGACGGGGGTGGTGGCGGCGGCACGGGCGGTGCTGGACGGCGTCGAGCGGCGGCGGGATCTGCTCGTCGACGACAGCGACGGCGTGGTGCTGGGGACGCTGCGGATCCCGCCGGTCTCCCCGCACAGCGCCCCGGCGGGGGCCACGGCCGTCCCGGCGGGGGCCGGACACCCGTGGCTGCGGACCTGCCAGTCCCTGGTGCGGACGCTGGTGGCCCGTCCGCCCCGGACGACGAACGGGACGGGGCCCGCCCGGCTGCGTGTGGAGGTCGACGGGACGACGGTCGTGGACCTGGACCAGCCGGTGGAGGCGGTGACGGTCACGCCCGAGGGCTCCGGAAGGGCGGCGGTGGAGGTCCGGCCCCTGTCGGGACCCGGCGCGGAGGCCTCCCCCCTGCTGGCGCGGGGGCGCACGGTGACCGTCGCGGGCGCGGACTTCCGGTACCGGGCGGACGCGGTGGTGTCGGGGCCGGTACGGACCCGGACCTGGCGGGTGCGGGAGGACGCCTGGCGGCTCGTGCTGCCGGCCGCGGCGCGGTGACGCCGGGCCTCACACCGCCCCGCCCAGGTGCTTCTCCCGGTACGCGCGCCACCGCTCCATGATCCCCGCCACGTCCCGCTCGACGAACTCGAAGAAGACCAGCGTCTCGGCCAGCCTGCGCCCCGCGGGGGTCTCCTCGCCCAGGCCGGCGACGCCCTGGCGCAGGGCGTCCTGCCACCGTTTGATGAGCGACTGGCGGTTGGTGAGCGCCTCGTACCACTGATCGCTGTGCACCCGGTAGCGCTCCCGGCGGGAGCCGGGTTCCCGCTCCCGTGACACCAGGTGCACCTGGGAGAGGTAGCGCACCGCGCCGGAGACGGCCGCGGGGCTGATCTTCAGCTGGCCGCTCAGCTCGGCGGAGGTCAGGGCGCCCGAGTCGGAGGCGAGCAGCGCGGCGAAGACCCGGGCCGGCATGCGCGGCACGCCCGCCTCGACGAGCTGGGCCGCGAAGTGTTCCACGAACCGCGACACCGTCTCGGGGTCCCGCTCCACCGTCTTCGACTCCGCCATGCCGTCCAGCCTAGTCGGAGTTCATCCTATTTCTTAACTTCACAAATTTCTGAAAGAAGCGTACGTTGGCCGGCATGACGCAGGCAATCACGGTCCGCGGGCTGCACAAGTCCTTCGGCCGGACCCACGCTCTGGACGGTCTCGACCTGGAGGTCGCCACCGGCGAGGTCCACGGCTTCCTCGGGCCGAACGGCTCCGGCAAGTCCACCACCATCCGGATCCTGCTCGGTCTGCTCCGCGCCGACTCGGGCGTCGCACGGATACTGGGCCGCGATCCCTGGACGGACGCGGTGCAGGTGCACCGCCGGATCGCCTATGTCCCCGGGGACGTGACCTTGTGGCGCAACCTCTCCGGGGGAGAGGTCATCGACCTGTACGGCAGGCTGCGCGGAGGGCTCGACCGGCGGCGCCGGGACGAGCTGATCGAGCGGTTCGAGCTGGACCCGACGAAGAAGGGCCGGACGTACTCCAAGGGCAACCGGCAGAAGGTCGCCCTGGTCGCCGCCTTCGCCTCCGATGTCGGCCTGCTGATCCTGGACGAGCCGACCTCGGGCCTGGACCCGCTGATGGAGGAGGTCTTCCAGCGCTGCGTGGCCGAGGCGCGCGACCGGGGCCGCACCGTGCTGCTCTCCTCCCACATCCTCAGCGAGGTCGAGGAGCTGTGCGACCGGGTGAGCATCATCCGCAAGGGCCGCACCGTGGAGAGCGGTTCGCTGGCCGATCTGCGCCATCTCACCCGCACCAGCATCACCGCCGAGCTGGCCGGGCCGCCGGACGGGCTCGCCCGTCTGCCCGGCGTCCACGACCTCGACGTCCAGGGCCACCGGGTCCGCCTCCAGGTGGACACCGACCGGCTGACCGAGGTGCTGCGCCTGCTGAGCGGGGCGGGCGTACGGTCGCTGACCTCCACCCCGCCGACGCTGGAGGAGCTGTTCCTGCGGCACTACCAGGAAGAGACCGGGGAGGCTGAGAAGACCGGCGCGGCCGGCGCGGCCGACAAGGCCGGTGCCGGGCCGGGTCCGGGAGCCGTGGAGGTGGCACGGTGACCGCCGCGGCCCCGCCCGCCCTCGCCGTGCCGGGCGGTCGCTCCCGTCCTCTCGCCGGCACGGGGATCCTGCTGCGGTTCGCCCTGCGCCGCGACCGCGTGATGATCCCGGTCTGGGTCGCGGTCAACGCGCTGATGGTGCTGTCCGTGCCGGGCGCGATCACGGGCCTGTACGCCACCCCGGCCGAGCGCGCCGAGCTGATGCGCCAGATGGCGACCAACGCCTCCCTGCGCGCCATGATCGGCCCGGTGTTCGGCGACTCGGTGGGGGCGCTGACGGCCTGGCGGGCCGGGGGGTACGCGGGCATCCTCGCCGCCGTCATGAGTCTGCTCGTCGTCATACGGCACACCCGGGACGAGGAGGAGAGCGGACGGCAGGAACTGGTGTCGTCCGGCAGGGTGGGCCGCCGGGCCCCGCTGACGGCGGCGCTGCTCACGGCGGCGGTCGCGAACACGGCCCTGGCTCTGCTGATCACGGCCGGTCTCGCCGGACAGGGCGCCTCGGGTGCCCTCGCCCTCGGGCTCGGGGTGGCGGGCGCGGGCATGGTCTTCGCCACGACGGCGGCGATCGTCGCCCAGCTCACTCAGAGCGCCCGGCTGGCCCGCGGCCTGACCTCCGCCGTCCTGGGCATCGCCTTCGTCCTGCGGGCGGCCGGCGACTCCGCGACGACGGGGGACGCTTCCCCCGCGCTCGGCGCGGGAGGAGAGCCGGCCGGGGGAGAGTCCTCCGTGCCGACCTGGCTGTCCCCGCTGGGCTGGCTGGAGAATCTGCGGGCCTTCGCCGCCGAACGCTGGTGGGTGCTGCTGCTGTTCGCCGCGGCGACGGCCGTCCAGGCGGGGATCGCCTACGCACTGGCCGGGCGCCGGGACCTCGGCATGAGCTTCCTGCCGACCCGGCCGGGTCCCGCCCGGGGCCGTATCGGAACGGCGGGCGCGCTGGCCTGGCGACTGCAGCGGGGCAGCGTGCTCGGCTGGAGCGCCGGCTTCTTCGTCACGGGGGTCGTCTACGGCGGGATGGCGGACGGCGCGGCCCGGCTGGTCGGCGACAACGCCAGGGCACGGGAGATCTTCCAGCGGATGGGCGGGCAGGCCGACCTGACGGACTCCTTCCTCGCCGCGATGGCCGGGATGATCGGGCTGGTCGCCGCGCTCTTCGCCGTCTCCTCCGTGCTGCGCCTGAGCGGCGAGGAGAGCTCGGGCCGCGCCGAGCCGGTGCTGGCGGGCGCGGTGGGCCGGCTGCGCTGGGCCGCCGGACATCTGCTGATCGCCTTCGGCGGCTCGGTCCTGATCATGCTCATGGCCGGGCTGGGCCTCGCGGTCGGCCACGGCGGGCAGCTCGGGCCGGTGCTCGGCGCGTGCCTGGTGCAGGTGGCCGGGGTGTGGGTGATCGGCGGCATCGCCGTCCTGCTCCACGGCGTCCTGCCGCGGGGCGCCGTGGCCGCGTGGGGCGTGGCCGGGGCGGTGCTGCTGATCGGCTGGATCGGTCCCGCGCTGGACGTCCCGCAGCTCGTGCTGGACCTCTCCCCCTTCGGGCATCTGCCCAAGCTGCCGGGCGGGCGGATGGAGTGGGGGCCGGTGGGTGTGCTGTCGGCGCTCGCGGTGCTCCTGGTGGCCGGAGGGCTGACGGGTCTGCGCAGACGGGACATCGGCGGCTGAGCCTGCGGCCCGGCCGGACCGCCGGGCCCGGCCGGTGTACTGCGGGCTCAGCCGGCGTACTGCTTGAGCTCCCCGGTGTCGAGGTCGAAGCCGAGGGGCTCCGGCAGCGAGAGCGTGACTCCGAACGCCCTCTTGTCGGCCCTGCGGTATCCCTCGCCCGGGGCGGGGTCGCTGTAGAGCGTGACGGAGGCGTCGTCGCGGTCGATCAGCAGGTAGAAGGGAATGCCCGCGTCACCGTAGGCCAGGGGCTTCTCCTTACGGTCACGCTGATCGGTGTACGAGTCGTACGACGTGACCTCCAGGACCAGGAGCACTCCCTCGGTCGACGCCCACTCGCCCTGCCCTGCGAAGTGCGCGGCGGGCACCAGCACCCCATCCGGACGCGCTCGTCCTTTGCAGTACTTCTCCACCCTCAGACCTCGCCCCTGGTACAGGTCCAGGTCCGGCCGCGACTGCATGCACCGGCGCATCAGCCACATCACGATGGTGTTGTGGTTGCCGTCCGTCATGCCCTCGATCCCGACCCGTCCGTTGATGAATTCCAACCTGACGGCGTCGAACCTTTTGGCCACGTGTGCGGCGAGCTCCTCGAACTCCTCCACGGACATCTGAGGCGTGTGCTGCGCCTTGACCGTCACGGTGCCTCCTTCAGCAGGCCGGCACCAGCTTGCCGAGCCTGCGACCATGACCGGACGTACTCGTACGGAGATCATCCGAAGGGATGAACCGCCCCCGGCCTCAGCGCACCACCACGCTCAGCCCCTCCAGCCCCGGCATCACGAAGGTCGGCTTCCGCCGCGGCTCCTCGGCCAGGTCCAGCGTGGGGGCCTGTTCCAGCAGGGCCCTCATGGAGGCCTCCAGTTCGACGCGGGCCAAAGGCGCGCCGATGCAGTAGTGGATGCCCGCGCCGAAGGAGATGTGGGGGTTGTCCCGGCGGGCGAGGTCCAGGCGCTCGGGGTCCGTGAAGACCGCCGGGTCGCGGTTGGCCGAGCCGAAGAGCAGGGCGACCTCCGCTCCCCTGGGGATCGTCGTGCCGCCGATCTCGATCTCGTCCAGGACCCAGCGCTCGAAGAGCTGGTGCGGGGTCTCGTAGCGCATCAGCTCCTCGATCGCGGTCGGGACCAGGGAGTGGTCCGCGCGCAGGGCGTCCAGCCGGCCGGGGTTGCGGAACAGCGCCCACCAGCCGTTGACCGTGGCGTTCACCGTGGCCTCGTGACCGGCGTTCAGCAGCAGCACGGCCGTGGAGATCATCTCCTGTTCCGTCAGCCGGTCGTCCTGGTCGTGCGCCGCGATCAGCCCCGAGATCAAGTCGTCACCCGGGTTCTTGCGGCGCTGTGCGATCAGCTCCCGCAGATAGGCGGAGAACTCGACCGATGCCCGCACCGCCTTCGCCGCCGCCTCCTCGGACGGGTTCAGCTCGTACATTCCGCAGATGTCCGCCGACCAGGGCCGCAGCAGGCCCCGGTCCGCCTCGGGGATGCCCAGCATCTCGGCGATCACGGCGACCGGCAGCGGCTCGGCGACGTCCGTGAGCAGATCGCCGCCGCCCGCCTCGACCAGCGAGGCGACCAGGTCGTTCGCCAGCCGGTGCACATACGGCTTCATCCGCTCCACCGTGCGCGGGGTGAACGCCTTGGACACCAGCCGCCGGATCCGGGTGTGGTCCGGCGGCTCCAGCTCGAGCAGCCCGTGGTCGTTGAGGACGTGGAACGGCTCGTGCTCCGGCGGGGGCGGCGTACGGCCGAACTCCTCGTGCGTGAACCGGTGCAGATAGGTCCGGCCCAGCCTGCGGTCCCGCAGCAGCGCGGAGACATCCGCGTGGTGCGGGACCAGCCACTGGTCGCTGGGCTCGAAGTAGTGCACACGGCCCCGTGCGCGCAGTTCGGCGTAGGCGGGGTATGGATCGGCGACGAACGCCGGGTCCCACGGGTCGAAGGGAAGGTCGGAGTCGGCGGCCATGCCCGGACGCTAGCCCGGCCGCTCCGTTCCGGCCAGAGGGAATCCGGTCCGGCCACAGGGGTTCCGGTCCGGCCGGAGGGATCCCGGCCCGCCCGTCCGGCGGCAGGGGGCTCACCCCGGTGTGACCAGCCGCGTCTCGTACGCGAACACCGCCGCCTGGGTCCGGTCCCGCAGCCCCAGCTTCACCAGGATCCGGCTCACATGGGTCTTGATGGTCGACTCGGCGACCACCAGCCGCTCGGCGATCTCCGCGTTCGACAGCCCCTGGGCGATCAGCACCAGCACCTCCGTCTCCCGCTCGGTCAGCTCCCCGTACGCCGTCTGCGCGGAGGCCGTCGGCCGCGGGGGCTCGGCCAGCCTCGAGAACTCCGTGATGAGCCGCCGGGTGACCGAGGGCGCGAGCAGCGCCTCGCCGGCCGCGACCACCCGCACCCCCTCGGCGAGCTGCCGCGCCGAGGCGTCCTTGAGCAGAAAGCCGGAGGCACCCGCCCGCAGCGCCTGGTACACGTACTCGTCCAGGTCGAACGTGGTCAGCACCAGCACCTTCGCCGTGCTGTCCGCGGCGACGATCTCCCGGGTCGCCTCGATGCCGTTCATCTCCGGCATGCGGATGTCCATCAGCACCACGTCCGGGGCCAGTTCGCGGGCCCGCTCCACCGCCTCGCGCCCGTTGACGGCCTCGCCGACGACCTCGATGTCGGGCATCGCGTTCAGCAGGACCGAGAAGCCCTCGCGCACCATCATCTGGTCGTCCGCGATCAGTACGCGGATCGTGCCGGCCGTCATGCGGCGGCTCCGTCGCCGTCCGTGCGCTCCGTCGCCACGGGGACCGGCAGGAACACCGCCACCTCGTACCCTCCGTCGTCGGTCGGACCCGCTGTCATCTCACCGTTCAGCATCGACACCCGCTCCCTCATGCCGGTGATGCCGTGCCCGGCCCCCGGCGAGGGCTTGACCAGGGACGGCGCGGGCGGCGGGCCGTTGACCACGCGCAGGGCGAGCCCGCCGAGGACGTAGCCGACCTCCACCCGGGCGCTCGCGCCGGGCGCGTGCCGCAGGGTGTTGCTCAGGGCCTCCTGGACGATCCGGTACGCCGACAGCTCCACTCCCTGCGGCAGCTCGCGCACCGCGCCCATCACCGTCTTCTCCACGCTCAGGCCGGCCTCCCGCACGTTCTCCAGCAGGGTGTCGAGGTCGGCGAGCGTGGGCTGCGGGGCCTGCGGGGCCTCGTAGTCCTCGGCGCGGACGACCCCGAGGACGCGCCGCAGCTCGGTCAGGGCCGCCACCGCGTTCTCCCGGATCGTGGCGAAGGCCTTCTCCAGCTCCGGCGGCGGGTTCTCCACCCGGTAGGGGGCGGCCTCGGCCTGGATGGCGACGACGGACATGTGGTGGGCCACGACGTCGTGCAGCTCGCGGGCGATCGTGGTGCGCTCCTCCAGCAGGGTGCGGCGGGAACGCTCGTGCGCGGTCTCCGTCTGCTGGGCGGTCACCTCCTGCTGGGCGTCACGGCGGATGTGCCAGACGGTGACGACGAGCAGGAGCATCGCGGAGAGGACCAGCATGGGGGCGAGGTTGCCGGTCGACCCGTAGCCGAAGAGAATCTGGGCGAACACCCCGTAGACGGCGGTGAGCACCCAGGTCCACGCCGCCGTGCGCGGCCGGGTGCGTATCGCGACGACGGTGAGCACCGTCAGATGGGAGACGAAACTGCCGGGCTGCCACGGCCAGACGCTCCAGTAGCCGTCCATGAGCGACGAGACCATGGTCGCCACCAGGGACATCCAGAAGGCCCCGACCGGGCGGAGCAGGGTGAACACCACCGGGATCAGGGCCAGCAGACCGGCCACCGGCGCCGCCGCGCCGTCGCTGTGGCCCGTCCAGGCCACGCTCATCGCGATCAGACCGAGCCCCACCACCACGGCGTGCGGGGCCCAGGCCGCGTACTGGCGCATCCGGCCGGGCAGCCGCCGGGTCAATGGGCCGTCGGTGCTCGCCCGGCCCAGCGGCCGGTAGGCGAACATCTCGTGGAACAGGTCCTGCCGCAGCCCGTGCAGGGCGTCCGCGGCCAGCTCGTACTCGGGGCTGCGCGGCTTGGCCGCGCCGGACGCGCCGCCCGGTCTCATCCGCTGTGTCTGGGTCGTCTCGGTCACGGTGAGCACGGTAGGCGGAGGCAAGGGCCACGGTCGTCCCCAGTGAGAAGGGTTTCCCGCGCTCCGTCTCAGGTACTACCGGGACGACCGGACCCCTGTACCTCGGTATGACCGGACCCCGTACCCCCGGTACGACCGGATTCCCGTGACGGCCCCATGGCCCGGTACGGCCGGCCTGTCCTGACCCGGTACCCGGTATACGGCCGGGCCTTGTGACTCACCACGCCAGCTGTGCGATCTCCTCCGCCACCACCGCGCAGGCGTCCGTCGCCGGATCGATCAGCGGGAAGTGGCCGACCTCCTCCAGGAGGGTCAGGCCCACCACTTCGCCCGCCTTCGCCGCCGCCTCCACATAGGACTCCGCGACCGCCTGCGGCACGACCACGTCGTCGCGTCCCTGCACCAGGGTCGTCGCGATCCCGGTCGGCAGCAGCAGGGCCGGGTCGGCGCAGGGCCGGCGTTCCCCGAAGTGCTCGTCGCCGCCCAGGAACTGGCGTATCGCCCCGTCGCACACGTCCAGCTTCTCGGCGGCCTCGAAGTCGGCGATCGGGGCGAGGGCGACCACGCCGCGCAGCGGTGCGGGTTCGTCCGTGCGCCAGGGCGCGTCCGCCGGGAGCCTGTGCCGGGCCGCCGCCCACAGGGCCAGATGGCCGCCCGCCGAGTGGCCGGTGATCACCGTGCGCCGCAGGTCGGCCTGCGGGAGCGCCTGCCCGGCGAGCGAGGGCAGGGCGTCCAGGGCGGCGGCCACGTCGTCGAGGGTGTCCGGCCAGCGGCCCGCGACCGGGGCCTCGCCGTCGGCCTGCGGCGCCGCGCTGCCGCGCCGGTACTCGACATTGGCCACGGCGAAGCCGCGGCGGGCGAGGAAGTCCGCGAAGGGAGTGATGTGGCGGCGGTCGTACGGGGCCCGCCAGGCGCCGCCGTGCAGCACCACCACCAGCGGGGAGGAGCCGGTCGGGGAGGGAACGGCGGCCGTGGCGCGCGGCGCGTAGAAGTCGATCACCTGGTCGGGGTGGTCGCCGTAGGCGGCCGTGGCGTCGGGGTCGACGGGTGCGTGCGAGAAGAGCGACTCCTGTTCTGCGGCATCACGGGCCATGGCATCGCGTGCGGCGGCGTCGTCCGACATGCTCCAACCTCTCAGCGCTGAAACGGCGTTGCCGACCAGGGGGAAACAGGCCGTCGGCGGGGACGTTATCAGGCCAGTCGCGGGTGCGGACATGGGGAGGTGACGCTGGGTGAACGCCGGGCGGTGGGCGGCTGCGCACCGCGGTCGAGGGAGGGTGTGCGACACCTCTCTTTTCCGGTACCGGTTTTCCGATACCGAGCCGGAATAGCCGAGGTGTTGAAAAATTTTTGTTTCTGTGCTATACTGTGCGAATTCGCGATTATGGTGGGGCTGTGACCGTGAAAAATCCGAGCAGCACCGCCCTGATGGCCGCGGCCGCACGCGCCGCCCACCTCGTCGTCGACCGCCCGCCGTTGATCTTCTCCGACACGCTCGCCGAGGCCCTGCTGGGCGACCAGGCCGAAGAACTCCTGGGCTACCACCGTGCCTACGGGGACCAGCTCGTCCTGGCCGCCGCCCGGGCCCAGGCCGTCTGCCGCAGCCGCTGCACCGAAGAGCGCGTCGGCCGCGCCGTCCGCTCCGGCGTACGCCAGTACGTCATCCTCGGCGCCGGCCTCGACACCTTCGCCCACCGCTCCGAACTCGCCGGCCGGGTCAGGGTCTTCGAGGTCGACCACCGCGCCACCCAGGAGGACAAGAAGGACCGGCTGGCCGCCGCGGGCATCCCGGTTCCCGGCAATGTCGCGTACGTCCCGCTGGACTTCGAGCGCGAGGACCTGACCAGCAGCCTGTGCGCCCATGGCTTCGACCCGGGCCGGCCGTCGGTCGTCGCCTGGCTGGGCACGAGCATGTACCTCACCGCCGAGGCCGTCGCCGGCACCCTCGACGCGCTGGGCGCCTTCGCCCCCGGCACGCAGCTCGTCATGGACTACCTGCTCCCCGAGGGCCTGCGCGACGCCACCGCGCGGCAGTACGTCGACGCCGTCGCGTCCTTCGCCACCGAGCGCGGCGAGCCGTGGCGGACCTTCCTCACCCCGGACGACCTCGACGCCCGGCTCACCGCCTGCGGCTTCGAGACCGTCGCGCACATCCGCCAGCACGAGATGGTCGACGCCGCCCTGTGGGACCGCCAGGACGCACTGGTACCGCTCGACTTGTCCCGTATCGCCCACGCGCGGATACGCAGCTGAAACCCGAGCAGGACCCGAGCGGACGCGGCCGGCCCCTGGCGGAAGTGCACCGCCGCGCCGCCGCGTCCTCCCGGCCGGCCGGTCCCGGTGGCGGCGGCAGGTGAAACCGGCACCGGGACCGGTCCGTCTACGAGCCCAGCGTCTCCGCCAGCACCCGTGCCGCCCGCTCCACGTCCGCGAAGCGGACATACAGCGGGGTGAAGCCGAAGCGCAGCACGTCGGGACGGCGGAAGTCGCCGACCACACCGCGCGCGATCAGCCGCTTCATCACCTCCCCGGCGTCCGGGCAGCGCAGGGCCACCTGGCTGCCCCGCTCCTCGTGGGCCACCGGGGTCAGGGACTCCACGCGTCCGGCGGGGACGTAGGCGGCGACGCACTCCAGGAAGAAGTCCGTCAGCGCGAGGGACTTGGCGCGTACGGCCTCGATCGGCACCCCCTCCCAGACCTCGAGCGCCGCTTCCAGGGCGAGCAGGGAGAGGATGCCGGGCGTGCCCACCCGTCCCCGCAGCGCGCCCTCCGCCGGCTCGTACACGTCCTTCATGCCGAAGGGGTCGGCGTGCGAGTTCCAGCCGGGCAGCGGGGAGTCGAAACGGTCCTGGAGGTCCTGGCGGATGTACAGGAACGCCGGTGAACCCGGGCCCCCGTTCAGGTACTTGTAGGTGCACCCGACCGCCAGGCCGACGCCGTGCTCGTCCAGCCCCACCGGCAGGGCGCCCGCGCTGTGGCACAGGTCCCAGACGGCGTACGCGCCCGCCGCGTGCACGGCCGCGGTGAGGGACGGCAGGTCGTGCAGACGGCCGGTGCGGTAGTCGACATGGTTGAGCAGGACCGCGGCGGTGCGCGAGGACAGGGCCCCGGGCACCTCGGCCGGGGTCACCGGGCGCAGGGCGCAGCCCGTCAGCCGGGCGACCGAACCGGCGATGTAGCCGTCCGTGGGGAAGGTCGTCGCATCGACCAGGATCTCGTCCCGGCCGTCGCCGTGGTCCTCCCGGGCCATCCGCACGGCCGCCACCAGCGCCTTGAACACATTGACGCTGGTCGAGTCGCCCACCACGATCTGGCCCGGCGCCGCACCGACCAGGGGGGCGATCCGGTCGCCGACCCGTTCGGGCGCGGTCCACCAGCCGCTCTCCTCCCAGGAGCGGATGCGCAGTTCGCCCCACTGACGGCGCACCACGTCGGCGATCCGGTCCGGGACGTTCGCGGGGAGGGCGCCGAGCGAGTTGCCGTCCAGGTAGACGCCCTCGTCCTCGTCCAGGACGAATCGTCCGCGCAGTGCGGCCAGTCCGTCCTCCGCGTCCAGCTTCCGCGCTCTGGCGGCCAGTTCGGAGGAAGCCGACGCGGGGACGTGTGACTCAGACATGGGACCTCGCTGTCCACAGCTCGGGGAAGACGCTCTTCTGTGCCCGCTTCTCCAGCCAGGCCACCCCGGCGGAGCCGCCCGTGCCGGGCTTGGCGCCCATCGCACGGCGGGTGGCGACCAGATGGTCGTTGCGCCAGCGCCAGACCAGTTCGGCGATGTCCGTCAACGCCTCTCCCAGATGGGCGAGTTCGTCGTCGGGGTCACCGGAGTAGATCGTCGCCCAGACGGCCTCGACCTCCGGTGAGGGCTCATAGCGCTGCGAGAGGTCACGGTGCAGCACGGCGTCCGGGACGGCGTGACCGCGCCGGGCGAGCAGCCGCAGCACCTCGTCGTACAGGCTCGGCTCGTGCAGCGCCTTCTCCAGCTCCGCGTGGACACGGGGGGTGCCGCGGTGCGGGACGAGCATGGACGCGGACTTGTCGCCGAGCAGGAACTCCAGACGGCGGTACATCGCCGACTGGAAGCCGGAGCCCTCGCCGAGGGCGCCGCGATAGCGGTTGAACTGGGCCGGGGTGAGCCGGCCTATCGGCTTCCAGGAGGCGTTCAGGGCCTCCAGCTCCCAAGCTGAACGTTTCAGCGCGGCGAGTGCCGTCGGTACGTCGTCCGCGCGCAGGGCACGGGAGGCGGTCTGCCACTCGTGGACGATGACGGTGAACCACAGCTCCATCACCTGGGTGGTGACCAGGAAGACCATCTCGCCGGGGTCGTCCGAGCGGGTCTGCTGGAGGTGGGTGAGCACGTCCGCCTTGACGTAGTCCTCGTACGGCGTCGTGCCCTCGAAGTCGAGATGCGGGGTCGCGGGCTCATGGGCCTGGACGGCCTCAGGGTGCTGAGGGGTCGGATGAGCCTGGTGGGCCATCGCTGTCTCCTGTTGTGCTCCGGGTAGCGGTCCGCCCCTGCCGATGCCGGCACGGGGGCCCCGGTCCCCACTCGCATCCTGCGCATCGCACGCCCGGAACGCAAGGCCCGTCCGAACGATCGGACGGGCCGGATTCGCCGTACGCCCCTCAGCCCAGCGTCTGCGCCGCCGTCTGTGAGGAGTCCTTCAGGAACTGTGTGCAGCGCTCGTACTCGTCCTGCTCGCCGATCGCCCGCGCGGCGCGCGCGAGGGCGTGCAGGGCACGCAGAAAGCCGCGGTTCGGCTCGTGCTCCCAGGGGATCGGGCCGTGTCCCTTCCAGCCGTTGCGGCGCAGCGCGTCCAGCCCCCGGTGGTAGCCGGTGCGGGCGTAGGCGTACGACTCGACGGCCGCACCCCGCTCGAACGCCTCGTCGGCCAGATGGGCCCACGCCAGCGACGACGCCGGGTACCGCGCGGCGACCTCGGCGGGCGGGGTCCCCTGGGCGAGCAGCTCGCGGGGCTCGGGGTCGTCGGGGAGGTGGGTGGGGGGCGGTCCGGCCAGGAGATTCTCGTGCATGCTCATGCCTTCAGTCTGCGGTATCGGCACCGGTGGCGGACCGGTTCCCGTCCCGTGCCCGGCGGCCCTCCAGCGGCGGTGCCGTCACGCAGCCGTGGGTGCGGCACTCGGGACGGCGGCAGTCGGGGGCCGGACGGCGGACGGTCGCGAAGGCGAGGGCCGCGCCCACCACCAGGACCGCCGCGCACATCGGCATCGCCCGCCGGAACGCGGCGTCGAAGGCGTCCGCCGAACGGTACGCCTCCGGGCCCATCCCGGACAGCAGCGGCAGCGCGGCCACCGCGAGCAGGCCGGCCGCGCGGGCGGCGGTGTTGTTGATGCCGCTGGCCAGGCCGGCACGGGAGGTGTCCACCGAGGCGAGGACGGCGGCGGTCAGCGGGGCGACCAGGGTGACCATGCCGGCGCCCATGACGAGCAGGGCCGGCAGGACGTCGGCCGCATAATCCGCGTCCTTGCCCACGCGCAGCATCAGCAGCATCGCCGCCGCGCAGAGGAGTGGTCCGGCGGTGAGGGGCACACGCGGACCGATACGGTCGGCGAGGGCTCCCGAGCGGGCCGAGAAGAGCAGCATGAGGACGGTGATCGGCAGCAGGGCGGTGCCCGCGGCGAGCGGCGAGTAGCCGGCCACCACCTGGAGTTGGAGCGCGGTGAGGAAGAAGAAGCCGCCGAAGGCCGCGTACACGCACAGGGTGACCGCGTTGACCGCCGTGAACCGGCGGGAGGCGAAGATGTCGAGCGGCATCATCGGATCGGGGCGGCGCTTCTCGACGTACACGAAGGCGGCGGCGGCCAGCACCCCCGTGGTCGCGGTCAGGACAACGGCCGGAAGGCCGCCGCGGGCCTCGATCAGGGCGTAGGTCACCAGGGCGAGGGACAGCGCGCCGAGCGCCGCGCCCAGGACGTCGAAGCGGCCGCGGGCGGCGGATCCCCCGGGCGCCCGGCCATGGGCGGCGGGCTCCCCGGGCGCCCGGCCATGGGCAGCGGGCTCCCCGGGCGCCCGGCCATGGGCAGCTGACCCCCCGGGCTCTCGGCCGTGCTCGGGCAGGAGGGTGCCCCCGGCCGACTCGGGGACATGGCGTACGGCGACGGGCACGCAGACCAGGGCCAGCGGGACGTTCAGCAGGAAGACCCAGCGCCAGCCGGGTCCGGCCACCAGCCAGCCGCCGAGGAACGGGCCGACGGCCGCACCGATGCCGCCGAGACCGGACCACAGGCCCACGGCTCTGCCCCGGTCGTCCGGATGGAAGGAGGCCTGGATGAGGGCGAGGGAGCCGGGGGTGAGGAGGGCGCCTCCGATCCCTTGCAGGGCCCGCGCGGCGACCAGGACGGCCGCGTTCGGGGCGAGGCCGCACAGCAGGGAGGCGACGGCGAACCATACGACCCCGAGCACGAAGACGCGGCGGCGGCCGTAGCGGTCGCCGAGCGCGCCGCCGAGGAGGAGCAGCCCGGCCAGGGTGACCATGTACGCGTTGACCGTCCACTGCAGCACGGCGAGGCTCACGTCCAGGTCGCGGCCGATGCGGGGCAGGGCGACGTTGACGACGGTCGAGTCCAGCAGAACCATGCCGGCGCCGAGCACGGTGGTGAACAGGATCCAGCGGCCGGCGGGGGTGGAGACCCTGACGGCCGGGGTGTGCTGTGCGAGGACAGCCATGCTGGGATCATCCCCCGCCGGCCGGTGCCGGACCACACGGCCGACGGGCCCGGTGCCGGAGCACCGGGCCCGTCGTGGGGAAGCGAGGGGGGAGAAGCGGCGTTACTTGATCTTCGTGCCCGTCGAGCGCAGGTGGCCGCAGGCCTCCACCACGCGCTTGGCCATCGACGCCTCGGCCAGCTTGCCCCAGGTGCGCGGGTCGTAGGCCTTCTTGGAACCGACCTCGCCGTCGACCTTGAGGACGCCGTCGTAGTTCTTGAACATGTGGTCGGCCACCGGACGCGTGAAGGCGTACTGGGTGTCCGTGTCGATGTTCATCTTCACCACGCCGTTCTCCAGGGCGGTACGGATCTCCTCCAGCGTGGAGCCGGAGCCGCCGTGGAAGACGAAGTCGAACGGCTTGCTGTCGGCCGGGCGGCCGAACTTCGCCGCGACGCCCTCGTTGAGCTCCTTCAGCAGCTCCGGACGGAGGACGACGTTGCCCGGCTTGTACACGCCGTGGACGTTGCCGAAGGACGCGGCCAGCAGGTAGCGGCCCTTCTCGCCCAGGCCGAGGGCCTCGGCGGTGCGGATCGCGTCCTCGACGGTGGTGTACAGCTCGTCGTTGATCTCGTGGGAGATGCCGTCCTCCTCACCGCCCGTCGGGGTGATCTCCACCTCGAGGATGATCTTCGCGGCGGAGGTGCGGGCCAGCAGCTCCTGCGCGATCTTGAGGTTGTCGGCCAGGGTCTCGGCGGAGCCGTCCCACATGTGGGACTGGAACAGCGGGTTCTTGCCGGCCTTGACGCGCTCCTCGGAGATCGCGAGCAGCGGACGTACGTACCCGTCGAGCTTGTCGTTCGGGCAGTGGTCGGTGTGCAGCGCGATGTTGACCGGGTACTTCTCCGCGACGATGTGCGCGTACTCGGCCAGGGCCACGGCACCGGTGACCATGTCCTTGCTGTACTGGCCGCCCAGGTACTCCGCACCACCGGTGGAGATCTGGACGATGCCGTCGCTCTCCGCCTCAGCGAAACCACGCAGAGCCGCGTGCAGAGTCTGGGAGGAGGTCACGTTGATGGCCGGGTAGGCGAACTTGCCTGCTTTCGCCCGGTCGAGCATCTCGTTGTAGATCTCGGGGGTTGCGATGGGCATCGGTTCGCTCCTTGTTTCTGCGGGGTGCGTCTGCGTTTTACGGCCCTGACCTAGGTGACATCATCGTCGGCCCCATCTTCGCAGACGTTGCCGGAAGAGTCGGGCACCCTGTCCACTCTGTGAATAAACCGGGTTGCCCGGTACCGCGGCCGGTCCCCCGCCGCCCTCTCAGTCCAGCCCCAGTTCGTCCTTCGAGTACGCGAACAGGTACGGCACCCCGGCGCCCTCCCGGATCTTCTCGGCCGCCCCGGTCGCCCGGTCGACGATCGTCGCCACGGCCACGACCTCGGCGCCCGCCTCGCGCACGGCCTCCACGGCGGTGAGCGGGGAACCCCCGGTCGTGGAGGTGTCCTCGACGACCAGCACCCGGCGGCCCTTGATCTCCGGGCCCTCCACCCGCCGTTGCAGGCCGTGCGCCTTGGCCGCCTTGCGCACCACGAAGGCGTCCAGCCTGCGCCCCCGTGCGGCGGCGGCGTGCAGCATCGCCGTGGCGACCGGGTCGGCGCCCATGGTCAGGCCGCCGACCGCGTCGAAGTCGAGGTCGGCGGTCAGGTCCAGGAGCACCTGGCCGACCAGCGGGGCCGCCTCGCCGTCGAGGGTGATGCGCCGCAGGTCGACGTAGTAGTCGGCCTCCAGACCGGACGACAGCGTCACCTTGCCGTGCACCACGGCCTTGTCCTTGATCTGCTGCAGCAGCTCGCCGCGAACGTCGCTCATGCCAGTCAGCTTAAGCGCGGTCACAGACGACGCCAGGTCCAGGTGGTCGTGGCCTCCAGCGGCTCCAGGGGCGTGACCAGACGGGGCCGGGTGTTCAGTCCGTCGGGGGGTCCGCTCTGCGGCTCCACGCACACGGCGGCCTGCTGCTCGTCGTAGACGACGACCCACTTCAGGGGGCTGGTCACCCTCAGCTCCAGCTGCCCGGGCCAGGTGAGGGTGGCATCGACGCCGTCGGGCATGCCGAAGCAGTCGTCCCAGGGGCCGGGCCGGGGATCGATACGGCGGCCGGTGGGCAGCTGGTCCTCCCCGCGCTCCTCCTGCCAGGCGGGCCGGAAGTCGAGCCGTACCTCCTCGCCCTCCTCCCCGCCCTTTCCCTCGAGCCTGCGGTTGAACCACGGGTGCCAGCCGATCTGAGCCGGGAAGGAGGACTCGTACGTCTCCAGGGACATCCTCAGCGTCAGGGCGTCCTCGGTCAGGGCGATCACCTGGGTGACGCGGCCGGGGTGGGGCCAGGGGTCACCCAGGTCATAGGTGATCACCGCCTCGTCCGCCGAGGTGCGGGCCGTGCGCCAGGCGCCGTCACGGGCGAGGCCGTGGATGGCGTGCGGCGGGGAGTTGAGCGGCATCCGGTGAACGGTGGCGCCGTCCTGGAACCGGCCGTCGCGCAGACGGCCGCACCAGGGAACCATCGGAAAGCACCCGAAGCGCTCTCCTTGGCGGAGCAGTTCCAGCCCTCCGACGCGGAGCCCCGCGATACGCCCTCCGTTGCCCGGCCGCACGGTCACTTCCGCATCGCCCGCGGTCAGCGTGATGTCATCGTTGCTCACGCGACGAGGCTACTGTGCGGATCAAGGAACACGGTTTCCGCCGGGCGACGGGGGCACGGACGGGTGAGCCGCAGGGGACGGAGGTTCAGCGGCGGCGCCTGAGGAACCGGCCCACGACGATCGCCGACGCCACGACCAAAGCCGCCGCGGGGGCCGCCCAGCGCAGACTGGGGGCGGTGGAGACGGTGAGCGGGGCGGGGACGGGGGCGTAGCGGCCGCGGGGCGGGGCGTGGTCCACCTCCTCGGTGCTGCGCCCGATCATCGTCCGCCGTGCGTGCGCCGCCTCGGCGGGCGGCTCGGGGCTCTCGGCGAAGTCCCTGGTGACGGGCGGCGCGCCCTCCTCGCCGTATGCGTCGTATTCATCGAATTCGTCGTATGCGTCGCCCTCGTCGCCCTCGTCGCCCTCGTCGCCCTCGTCGTCCTCGTCGGCCAGCGGGTCGAAGGCGGAGGGGGGAACCTCGGTGCCGAAGACGGAGGCGGACCCGGGAAAGCGGGCCTCGGGAACCTCGCCGCCCCCGGCGTCCCCGGCGGGCGGAGGTGCCGGCGCGTCGTCGGCGTCCGGGGCGGCCTCGAACTCGCCGGTGCCCAAAGGGGCGAAGTCCTCGGTGGCCAGGGCCTCGGGGGTCGGCGGCTCGGGCACCTCCGACGCCTCGGGCGCCTTCGGCGGCTCGGACGTCTCCGGCGGCCCGGAGGGCTCGGGTTCGGCGGCCAGATTCTCCGCGAAGCGGTTCAGCAGGCGGATCACCGCCGTGTGCACGGCCTCCGGGGGCAGCTCGGTGATACGGCCGTCGGCGGAGGCGGTGCCGTCGAAGGTGAGCGCGGTGCCGTCGTCGGTGTCGCGGAGGCCGAGGGTGAGGGCGAGTTTCACCGAGCCGGTGCCGCGCGACTCGGCCCCGTCGCCCTCGACGGCGTACGAGCCGTCGTCGCGGGCGGAGATACGCAGAGTGCCGCGGTAGGTGATGGAGTGGCTGCCGATCCGCACCTTCAGCCGGCCGGTGACGGGATCGCCGTCCGTGTCCCGCTGGAGCCCGGGCACCGCTCGGGCGACCCGCGCGGGATCGGCGAGCGCCGCCCGCAGTTGCCGGGCCGGGACCGGAACGAACACCTCGTGCTCCATGTCGCCGAGCGTACCCAGGGCCGCTCCCGGATACCCCTTTTCCCCGGGGCTCCCCCGGGCACGACGCGTCCCGTGCGCACCCGTGGTCCAGGGGCGTCGCGTCAGCCGGTGTACCGGGGGTGGACCAGCGTCGAGGGCGGCAGACGGGGGATGCGGGTGCGGTCCGCGTCCCGGGCGGCGGCCGTGAGCGACGCCGGGGTGAGCGTGCGCGGCCGGGGGGCCCGGGGATCCAGGCCGAGGGCGGGGGTCGTACGGGCCGCCAGGACGAACCCCCAGTCGTGTACGGTCCGGCCGGTGGTGCCGGACGAGCCGGAGTCGCGGTCGGCCACGCGGTACGGCACGGTGCGCAGTCCGGCCGCGCGGATCGTGGACTCCACCGTCCAGAACACGCGCGGGCGGGAGGAGACCGGGCCCGCGTGCACCACCAGCCGCCCGCCGGGCGCCAGGGCCCGCCGGGCCAGACCGTAGAACTCCTGCGCGTACAGCTTCGTACTCGAGGTGTGGCCCGGATCGGGCAGGTCCTCGATCACCACGTCGTACGCCGCCGTCGGCGTCCTCCGCAGCCGGCAGAAGGCGTCGGCGGTGCTCACATGGACGCGTGGGTCGTCGTAGACATGGGCGTTGAGCCGGGCGAGCGCCGGATCGCCGCGGGCCAGCCGGACGATCTCCGGCGTGGGGGCGACGACGTCCACCCGCTCGACACCGGGGTGCCGCAGCACCTCGCGGGCGGCGAGTCCGTCGCCGCCGCCGAGGATCAGCACGCGCGCGTGCGGCCCGGCCATCGCGGGGCGGACGAGTGCCTCGTGATAGAGGTGCTCGTCGTGGCCGCCGGCACGCAGCCGTCCGTCGAGGAACAGCTTCGGCGAACGCCCGTGGGTGCCGTCGGTGAGGACCACTTCCTGTTCGCCGGTCCGCAGCGCCACCCGGACGTCCCCGTCGTACACCGCCCGGCGCGCGGCCCGCTCGAAGTCCCCCACCAGCGCGGCCAGCGAGGCGAGCAGCCCGAGCACGGCGAGGTTGGCGACGAGCAGCAGCCACCGGCCGCGCGGGGTCACGTCCCGCCGGAACAGCCAGAACACGAGCCCGCCGCCGACCACGGCGTTCACCGCGCCGGTCAGCAGCGCACCGGTCAACTGCCCGAGCATCGGCAGCAGCAGGAACGGAAAGGCCAGCCCGCCGACGAGCGCGCCCACGTAGTCCGCCGCGAACAGGTCCGCGACCGCCCCGCCCGCGTCCTGGCGGCGGATGCGCTGGATCAGCTCCATCAGCAGCGGCACCTCGGCGCCGATCAGCAGCCCCATGACGAGGGAGAAGACGGCCAGCAGACAGCGCGGCCCGTCCGCCCACATGCCGCCCCAGTCGCCGGTCCAGGCGAACACCGCGTACAGCACCATGGCGCTGCATCCCCCGACCAGGGCGAGCGTCGCCTCGATCAGGCCGAAGCCGATGGCGGCGTGCCGGCGCAGCCGCTTGGCGGCGAGCGAGCCGATCCCCATCGCGAACACCATGACGGACAGCACGACGGACGCCTGGGTGACCGAATCGCCCATCAAGTACGAGGCCAGCGCCACGAGTTCGAGCTCGTAGACGAGTCCGCAGGCCGCGCAGACGAAGGCACCCGCGAGCACGAGGAACCGGCCGGTGCCCGGCCGGACGGGAAGCCTCGCGCAGCCGCCGAAGGACGGTGGACCGCCGGAGGACGGTGCTGGGCCGGGCGGGGTCGGGGCGGGTGGGGCCGGGGCGTGCGGTTCGATCACGACTGCGACGTTACGTCACGGATGCAGGACGCTCCGTCACTCACACGTGTGAAAAGGATGATGCGGGTGCGTTCTGTGTTTATCCGCGCTCGCCCGTGCTCACCTCGCACACACCAGTGCGGACCGGCGCACTCCCACCCTTGTCCGGGTCGACACCAACTGGCCTTCCTGCGGGTAGGCATGCCAGGTCCGCCAGTGCACCTGGCCCTCGTGCCACTGTGCCAGCATCGCGGTGAACGCGTGCGGACTGCCCGGGAAGACGCCCGCGAGACCGTGCGGATGGTCGGAGACAAGGGCCAGCAACTCCTGGGCGCGGCCCGCGAACGAGCCCGGCGAGAGCTTCTCGACGCGCGCCGCGAACTCGTACTCCCAGTCGTCCACCCGCTTGGCGACGCCGAGCGGCAGCGGTGTGCTGGAGCCCGAGAGGCACGCCACGGTCTCCGAGCAGTCGCCCTGTTCCCCCTCCAGGAGCACCTGGTGGGACGCACCGAGAAGTCTCAACTGGATGTTTGCTCCGGCCAGTTCGAGGTCCAGGGTGGCCAGTGCGGGCAGCGGCTCGCGCCCCAGGGCCCAGGCGAGATCAGCCGCGCGCGTGTCGGTGTAGGAGGTGTTGAGGGTCGTGAGCATGGATCGGCTCCGCTGGCACGCAAAGAAAAAGACGGAGAGGCATGGGCCACAACTCCCCGTCGGCACGGGGACAACGGCCCGGTCAGCCCAGTTCGGGAGGGGGGTTGCAGAACGTCCGAGGGGCTGCGCAGGTTGTTGTAGAGGGAACCACGAACGGCGGCTCCGCCACAGCGTTTTTACCCAACTTCGTGCGATTTACATCCCTCAGAGGGCCCCACAGCTCAACTGTTCAACCCCGCCCGTGCGCCAGGGCGCGCGTCGGGGCCACGGCGCCCGCCGACACATGTCTCGGCGGGCGCCGACCGGATGCGGATCCCCCGCGCAGCTCAGCTGCCCCGTGTCAGCTGCCTCCGCCGCATCCGCCCCCGCCGCACGACGACCCACCGCATGACGACCCGCCTCCGCACGACGACCCGCTTCCGCCCGAGTCACCGGACGAGCAGCCGCCGTCCGCCGCGGCCCACCAGCTGGTGGTGGTGGCGCCGTCCCCGCTCCCCCCGCCGAGTGACCGCGCGCGCCGCCCCCCGTGCACCTTGGCGTACCGGTCACGGTGCGCCCTCCGGCGCGCGACGGCCATCCCGACCAGGAACAGCACCACGATCACCGCCAGAGCCACGGCCACATAGATGCCAACCATGGCGTCCCCTCCTTTCGGTCCCCCGTGGGCGCCACACTCGTGGGTGAGCAGGACATGCCCGGCCCCCGAACCGGCCAAAGCACACTTGAGGAACTCCAGAGCTTCGGCGCAGGATGGCCGGCATGACCTCCAGCGCACGCCCGCTCCTCAACCGCCGGCTCGCCGAGTTCGGGACGACGGTCTTCGCCGAGATGTCCGCCCTGGCCGTGTCGACCGGATCGATCAACCTGGGGCAGGGCTTCCCCGACACCGACGGCCCCGAGGAGATCCGCGAGGCGGCCGTGCGCGCGCTGCGCGACGGCCGGGGCAACCAGTACCCGCCGGGTCCGGGCATCCCCGAGCTGCGCCAGGCCGTCGCCGCGCACCAGCTGCGGCGCTACGGGCTCTCCTACGACCCGGACACGGAGGTGCTGATCACCGCGGGCGCCACGGAGGCGATCGCGGCCGCGCTGCTGGCCCTGGTCGAACCGGGCGACGAGGTGATCGCCCTGGAGCCGTACTACGACTCCTACGCGGCCTGCATCGCGATGGCGGGCGGCACGCGCGTACCGGTGACCCTGCGCCCCCACATCGAGGACGAGGAGGCCGCCTTCCGCCTGGACCTCGACGAACTGCGCGCGACGGTGACCGACCGGACCCGGCTGCTGCTGATCAACACCCCGCACAACCCGACCGGCACGGTCCTCACCCGCGAGGAGCTGGCCGCGATCGCCGAGCTGGCCGTCGAGCGGGACCTGCTGGTGGTCACGGACGAGGTCTACGAGCACCTGGTCTTCGACGACGCCGAGCACATCCCCCTGGCCACGTTCCCCGGGATGCGCGAGCGCACGGTGACGATCGGCTCGGCCGGCAAGACGTTCTCGTTCACCGGCTGGAAGGTCGGCTGGATCACGGCGTCCCCCGGTCTGGTGACGGCGGTGCGCTCGGCCAAGCAGTTCCTGACGTACGTGTCCTCGGGGCCGTTCCAGTACGCGGTCGCCGAGGCGCTGGCGCTGCCGGAGTCGTACTTCACCGCCTTCCGCGAGGACATGCGGGCCCGCCGTGAGGTACTGGCGGAGGGGCTGGCCGAGGCGGGCTTCAGGGTGTTCCGGCCGGCGGGCACGTACTTCATCACGACCGACATCCGCCCTCTGGGGGAGACGGACGGCTACGCCTTCTGCCGCTTCCTGCCCGACCGCGCGGGCGTGGTCGCCATCCCGAACGCCGTCTTCTACGACCACCGCGCCGAGGGCGCCCCCTTCGTCCGCTTCGCCTTCTGCAAGCAGCCGACGGTGCTCCAGGAGGCGGCCGAGCGTCTGAAGGCCCTGGCGGCCGGCTGACCTCCCGCAAGGGGCCCGGCACGGCGAGAGCCCGGCCGGTGCGCGGTGCCGATGCCTGCGCTCCGGGCCGGGCTCTCGCCGTCTGCAAAGGGCCCTGGAAGGGCTGAAAGGGCCTGAAAGGCCTGTGCGGCCCTGGGGGCCGTGTCCGCTCCGGCGAGCGGGCACCGCCCCGGGACGGTTGTGGGACTACTCCTCGTCGTCCTCGTCGTTCTCGGGCCGCTCCGCGTTGTTGATCTCCTGTTCGATGCCGAGCTGCTCGACGAGCCAGCGGTCGAACTCGATGGCGGCCCGCACCCAGCTGACCGTCGAGGAGACGAAGTGCTCGAGGCCCACGCCCATGCCGATCAGCATCTGCGCCTCGCCGATCAGGCGGACGGTGCCGTCGTCGTGGGTGTGGGTGTAAACCTTGGGCCAAAGGGTCCTACGGTTCCAGTCGTCGATGGCCTCGAGCAGCTGGGGCTTCTCGTCGATCTTGTGGGGGCGGTCGTAGAACGTCCGCACCGAGAAGACCTGCTGCTCGGCCTCGCCGCGGAACATGAAGTAGGTGCGGAAATGCTCCCACGGCGCCGCGAGGTCACCCTCGTCGTCGACGACGTACTTGAGCTCCATCTGGTCCAGGAGCTGCTTCACGAGGTCCTGATCCGGGACGACGGGGCCCGCCGGTCCTTGGGGCTGCGGCTGGGGCTGGCCCCCGAAGTTCGGAATCGAGGACGGGTCGATGCTCACCGTGTTTTTCCCTTCGTACGGATCCCGCCATCCTCCCTCATCCGGGGAGGGGGGTGGCAAGCCCCACAGCCCCCTGTCAGCCCTCGGCTGACAAGATCCGGTCACCCGGACAGCCGCACTCCCGGCCCTCCGCACCGTCCGGCCCCCCTCCCACGCTCGCCGGAAACCCGCCGGAAACCCGCCGGGAAAGGGGCCGGCTCGCCGGGGAAGGGGGCCGAAAAGGGCCGGGACGCCGTCAGGAGTGTCGTTACAGGCTCTTCGCCTCCTTGGTGGCCGGACCCACCAGCAGGCCGTCGCCGAAGCGGTCGACACGGACCGTGTCGCCGTCCTTGATCTCGCCGGCGAGGATCTCCTTGGCGAGACGGTCGCCGATGGCGGTCTGGACCAGGCGGCGCAGCGGGCGGGCGCCGTAGGCCGGGTCCATGCCCTCGTCGGCGAGCCAGGCCAGGGCCTCGGGGGTGACGTCCAGGGTCAGACGGCGCTCGGCCAGACGGCGGGCGAGGCGGTCGATCTGGAGGGCGGCGATCCGGGTCAGCTCCTCCTTGGTCAGGGCGGAGAAGACCACCAGGTCGTCCAGGCGGTTGAGGAACTCCGGCTTGAAGGAGGCACGGACCGTCTCGAGCACCTGCTCCTTCTTCTCCGTCTCGCTCGTCAGCGGGTCGACCAGGTACTGGCTGCCCAGGTTGGAGGTCAGCACCAGGATGGTGTTGCGGAAGTCGACCGTCCGTCCCTGACCGTCCGTCAAGCGGCCGTCGTCCAGCACCTGCAGGAGGATGTCGAAGACCTCCGGGTGGGCCTTCTCCACCTCGTCGAGGAGCACCACGCTGTACGGACGGCGGCGGACCGCCTCCGTGAGCTGGCCGCCCTCCTCGTAGCCGACGTACCCGGGCGGGGCACCGACCAGCCGGGCCACGCTGTGCTTCTCGCTGTACTCCGACATGTCGATGCGGACCATGGCCCGCTCGTCGTCGAAGAGGAAGTCGGCGAGCGCCTTGGCGAGTTCGGTCTTGCCGACACCGGTCGGGCCGAGGAACAGGAACGAGCCCGTCGGCCGGTCGGGGTCCGCGATGCCCGCACGGCTGCGGCGTACGGCGTCGGAGACGGCCCGCACGGCCTCCGTCTGGCCGATCAGCCGCTTGCCGATCTCCTCCTCCATGCGCAGCAGCTTCTGCGTCTCGCCCTCGAGGAGACGGCCGGCCGGGATGCCGGTCCAGGAGGCGACCACGTCGGCGATGTCGTCCGGGCCGACCTCCTCCTTGACCATGGTGTTCCTGGCGGCCTCCTCCTCGGCCTGCGAGGCGGCCTGCAGCTCCTTCTCCAGGCTGGGGATCTCCCCGTACAGCAGCTTGGAGGCGGTGTCGAAGTCGCCGTCGCGCTGGGCGCGTTCGGCCTGGCCGCGCAGGTCGTCCAGCTTCTCCTTCAGCTCACCGACCCGGTTGAGGGCCTGCTTCTCCTTCTCCCAGCGGGCGGTCAGGCCGCGCAGCTCCTCCTCCTTGTCGGCGAGATCGCGGCGCAGCTTCTCCAGGCGCTCGCGGGAGGCGGCGTCGGTCTCCCGGTCGAGCGCCAGCTCCTCCATCCGCAGCCGGTCGACGGCACGCTGGAGTTCGTCGATCTCGACCGGCGAGGAGTCGATCTCCATGCGGAGCCGGGAGGCGGCCTCGTCGACGAGGTCGATCGCCTTGTCGGGCAGGAAGCGGGAGGTGATGTACCGGTCGGACAGGGTCGCGGCGGCCACCAGCGCGCTGTCCGCGATCTGCACCTTGTGGTGGGCCTCGTAGCGGCCCTTGAGCCCGCGCAGGATCGCGATGGTGTCCTCGACGTTCGGCTCGGCGACCAGCACCTGCTGGAAGCGCCGCTCGAGGGCCGGGTCCTTCTCGATCCGCTCCCGGTACTCGTCCAGCGTCGTGGCGCCGACCATGCGCAGCTCACCGCGGGCCAGCATCGGCTTGAGCATGTTGCCGGCGTCCATCGCGGAGTCGCCGCCGGCGCCCGCGCCGACGACGGTGTGCAGCTCGTCGATGAAGGTGATGATCTGCCCGTCGGAGTCCTTGATCTCCGCCAGGACGGTCTTCAGCCGCTCCTCGAACTCGCCGCGGTACTTGGCGCCCGCCACCATCGCCCCGAGGTCGAGGGCGACCAGCCGCTTGTCCTTCAGCGACTCGGGCACGTCGCCCTTGACGATCCGCTGGGCGAGCCCCTCCACGACGGCGGTCTTGCCGACGCCGGGCTCGCCGATGAGGACCGGGTTGTTCTTCGTGCGGCGCGACAGCACCTGCACGACGCGGCGGATCTCCTGGTCCCGGCCGATGACCGGGTCCAGCCTGCCCTCGCGCGCCGCCGCGGTCAGGTCCGTGCCGAACTTCTCCAGGGCCTTGTACTGGCCCTCCGGGTCGGGTGTGGTCACCCGGCGCCCTCCCCTCGCCTTCTGGAAAGCGTTCTGCAGCTTCTGCGCGGTGGCCCCCTGCCGGGCCAGCACCTCGCCGGCCGCGCCGCCCTTCGCGGCGATGCCGATGAGCAGGTGCTCGGTGGACAGGTACTCGTCGCCCAGCTCCTTCGCCCGGCTCTGCGCGTCCGCGAGCACGGCCAGCAGCTCACGGTTCGGCTGCGGGGGCGCGACGGTGGAGCCGGTCACGCTGGGCAGGGACGCGAGCACGCGCTCGGCGCCGGAGCGGACGGCCGCCTGGTCGGCGTCGACGGCCGCCAGCAGGTCGACGATGTTCTCGTTGTCCCGCCCCTCGAGCAGCGCGAGGAGCAGGTGGGCGGGTGTGAGGTCGGGGTGCCCCTCCCGCACGGCCTGGCTGCCGGCCGCGTTGAGGGCGTCCCGGCTCCTGTTGGTCAGCTCGGCGTCCACGGTCGCTTCTCTCCTCCTTGGCTCCTTGAACCCCTGGTCCCTTGTCCTTGACGTCTGCCCTTGACGTCCTTGTCGTCTCTTGACGTCCTCGACTGTCCTCGGCGTTCTTGACTCCCCTTGACGCCTTGGGCGCCCCGGGTGCCCTTGCCCCTTCGGTGCCCTCGACGCCCCCGGCCCCTCGGCGGCCCCTCGGTGCCGGTCCGGCGTCAGCGCTCAGCCACGTCTCCCACCGCTGACTCAGTCAACGTATACAAAGTTGAGTCTATTCCACTCAAGGTTTCTTCGGGAACTCCGCCGTGGACCGAGCGGCGGGAGCAGCAGGGGGTGAAGCGGGCTAGGTTCCGGGGCCATGGCCACCACCACGTACTCCCAGGACCCCGGTGCCCCCGACGCGTCGTTTCTGGCCTTCTGGCGGGAGCGGCACCTGTGCACCCTGACCACCCTCCGTCCCGACGGCACCCCGCACGTCGTTCCCGTCGGGGTGACATACGACCCGCGGGAACGGCTGGCTCGGGTGATCACGAACGAGTCGAGCGCGAAGGTGTCCCATGTGCGGGCGGCCGGCCCGGAGGGCGCCCCGGTGGCGGTGTGCCAGGTGGACGGGCGGC
This sequence comes from Streptomyces thermoalcalitolerans, assembly GCF_039525155.1. NCBI lineage: Bacteria > Bacillati > Actinomycetota > Actinomycetes > Kitasatosporales > Streptomycetaceae > Streptomyces > Streptomyces thermoalcalitolerans. Next base: position 46,725 of record NZ_BAAAHG010000045.1, read on the forward strand.
GCTGGGCGACGCTGGAGGGACGCGCGTTCGTCCGGACGGACCGGGAACGGGTCGCGGAGGCGGAGCGGCGCTATGCCGAGCGGTACGAGCGGACGCCGGCGCCGAACCCGTCCCGCGTGGTGATCGAGATCGAGCTGACCCGGGCGATGGGGCGCGGCTGAATACAGGCGCCCCTTTTCAGCCCATGTTTCAGCCCATGACCGTATGCGCTGATATCCGGAGATTTCCGGGAAAACTGCAGCGGCGTCACCGTGTTCAGGTCACGGTGACGCCGCTGCGGGGGGGGAAGCACCTGAGCGATCTTTTATGACGGGGGAATCGCTTCAGGCACTGCGGGGGGTGGCGGAGATGGTCTTGAGGGCAGCGGCCTCCGAGGCCGCCTGCCGGTCCTCCCGCTGGTCCAGGTTCACAAAGATCATTCCATAGCGGATGGCACACCGCACGGGCTGCGGCGCCCCCCGAGGCCGCCGCAGACACCGGTACGCCCGCACGTCTCCGTCCTCTTCCCGCGTGACGACGACCGGCTCCCCGAAGAGAGTCACCATCAACGAGTCACCGTTGTGGGGGATGGCGGTGACCAGGTCGATGAAGTGCCAGCCGGAGCGATAGGCGGTGGCCATTTCACGGCGGAAGGACCGGTCGTCGGGTGGTGTGGTCACGTCAGCTCCCGGCTCCGCCGGTGGTCCCGCTGACGCCGCCGACCACATCGGAGTTCGCACCCACCGCCGGCCAGTAGGTGTTCGCCCGGGCCTCGCTCTCCGCACCGGAGAGACCACTGAGCGCACCAAGGGCGGCGACGACGGAGAAGGCGGCGACAAGCACCGAGCGAAGCAGTCTGTTACGCATAATCGGCTTCGTCCTCACTCGAAGGTCCCCTTTCCCCCGTCAGGTATGACGATGGCTCATTCGGGCACGTCATGGCCACCCGAACGGTGCATCATGTTCCTGCATATTCAGGACCCTGGGGGGTGGAGATTTGACAACAAAACGGGCAACCGTGACACATCCCCATGCGATGACCGAGCTGTGCGAGGAGGGCAGCCGTCTGTATGCCGCCGCCCTCCGTGCGGGACGGATCTCCCGTGAGGACGCCGAACCCGCGCCCTGCTTGCTGGAGTTCGCCCTGCTCCACCCCGATCCCGACGACTCGGACTGGCTGCGTCCCGTACCGCCGGCCGTCGCTCTGGCGCAGCGGCTCAACCCTCTGGAACGCGAGATCACCGAGCGCAGACGGATGGCGATCGACATCGCCGACGCCTTCGAGCCGTTCATGGCCCTCAGCGGTCAGCCCGTCTCGAGCAGTGACTCGATCACGGTCCTCGAGGGCAGCGAACGCATCAACACGGCGCTCAACCTGGCCACGGCACAGTGCCGGACCGAGGTGCTCACGGTCCAGCCGAGCGGCCGCATCTCCGAAGAGAGCCTCCTTCGGGGACTGGAGCGCGACAAGCCCCTGATAGAGCGCGGCGTCCGGATCCGCACCCTGTATCAGCACACCGCCCGCTACAGCCAGGAGAAGCTGGCCTACGCCGCACACCTCGCCGACGGCAAGGTGGAGTACCGCTCCATCGACGAACTGGTGGAGCGTCTGATCATCTGCGACGACACGGTCGCCTTCATCCCCGCCCAGGACGATCAGCAGGTCGCCCTGGAACTCCGCCACCCGGGTCTCGTCCGTTATCTGATCAAGGTCTTCGAGTTCATGTGGAGCCGCGCGGTCCCCCTGAGCGTCGGCACCCCGTACGAACCCGCCCCCGACGGCATCACGGAGATCCAGCACTCCATCGCCAAGCTCCTCGTCGAGGGGCACGTCGACGAGGCCATCGCCCGCCGGCTCGGCATGAACGTCCGCACCTGCCGGGCCCACATCGCCAAGCTGGCCTCCGCCCTGGGCAGCGGCAGCCGGGCCCAACTCGGCTATCTCATCGCGCGGTCCGGCATCCTGGAGCAGAATCCTTGAAGAGAACCCCTTGAAGAGGAAGCACAACAGCAGCTCCCCCAGCAGGAGTTCAAAAGCCGGCGGAGGAAACCCGGTGCACTCGGTGGAAACCCGGTGCGCCCGGCGCCGTACCCCGCACGTTCCCGCGCGCTCCTCCGGCACACAGCGGCGCAGGTCTCAATCCCCGCCTGCCGCAGGCGACTTCGGGCGACGCCGGGACCCGTTCCCGGCCGGGCCGCCGGCCGTCTCGCCTCGGCGGGGCCGGCAGGGCGCGGCTCGGTGGTCTACGAGGCGGCCGTGGACTCCTGACCGGGGGTGCCGCCGGGAGTTCCGGGCGACGACGCTCCCGGGGTGCGGGGCGGGCCGTCCAGCCCCGCCTGGGCGATACGGACCCCCAGCTGCGTACGGCTCGTCGCGCCCAGGGTCTCCGACAGACGGGCGATGTGCGCCCGGCAGGTGCGCACGCTGATGCCCAGCCGTTCGGCGATCACCGCGTCCTGGTGACCCTCGGCCAGCAGCGCGGCGATGGCCCGCTCGCGGTGGGATATGCCCTCGATGCCCGTGTCGGGCAGGGGTGTGGTCAGCGGGATCGCCAGCTGCCAGAGCCGTTCGAAGACCGTCACCAGATACTCCACCAGCGCGGGATGGCGCAGCTCCAGCGCCATGGTGCGGTCGGCGTTGGCGGGCACGAAGGCGACCGTGCGGTCGAAGAGGATCAGCCGGTCGATGACCTCGTCGAGCGTACGCGCCTCGACCGCGTCGCCCATCAGCTCCAGGTAGGTGAGCAGCCCCTGGCCGTGCCGGGCCACATGGGTGTAGAGGTCCCGCATGCGCACCCCGCGGTTGCGCAGCGTCAGAGCCCGGTGCAGTCCCTCCGACAGCTCGTGCTCACGGCGGATGCCGCCGGGCTGGACGGTCAGCACCTCGGTGGTGCACGCCTGGGTCGCCTCGTCCATGGCCGACTGAATGCGGGACAGTCCGTCGAGGACCCGGATCGCCGTGCCCTCGGTGCCCGTGGAGGACTCCCGCATCCAGCGGCCGAGCCCGGCGTACCGCTCGACGGCGGACACCATCGAGCCCACCCGCCGATGGCTCTCGCTGATCTCGTCGTACATCCCGCGCAGCAGCCGGGTCATGACCTCCTGCGGCGCGGTCGGCACCAGGAAGTCCATGTCATCGGGGTCCGGGTGCAGCAGGGCCAGTTCGAGCAGGCAGGGCACCGGCTCGGCGTCCCGGCGCGGCACCCGGCCCCGTCGTACGGCCCGGGAATACACACGGTCCCCGGCCTCGCACAACCGGTCGGCACCATGTGGATGCTCGTCCGTTCCGTGCCCGGCCATGGCCCATCACACCCCCGGTTTCCTCCTCTTCCGCAGCGGAAACTATGCGCGGACCGGACCGGCTGTGCAACACGGCTCCCACCGGCGCGGGCACCGGAAACTGCCGGTATCCGCCGGTGTGTCCCGACTGCTTGCCGGCGCATCACCGCAGGGCGGGGACGGAAGGAACGGCCCCGACGGGGCACATCGGGGCGTGGGGCGGCGACGCGAAGACAGCGGTGTGGAAGGCAGCGGTGTGAAGACCGCGGCTACTTGAGGCCGACCTCCGCGCAGGCGTCCCGGTACTTGCCGGTGCAGATGTCGGACACCTTGTAGATGCCGTCCTCGATGACCGTTTCCTTGATGTTGTCCTTGGTCAGGGCGACCACGGGCACCAGCTGCGCGGGGATGTCCTTGTGGGTGGGGCTGCTGACCTTGTCCCGGGTGAGGGCGTCGAACTGGATGTCCTTGCCCTGGACCTTGGCCACGGCCATCTCGGCGGCGGTCTCGGCCTCGGCCGGGTAGGACTTGTAGACGCTCATGTACTGCTCGCCGGTGATGATCCGCTGCACGGCGGCGAGTTCGGCGTCCTGGCCGGTGACCGGCGGCAGATCGGTGACGCCCGCGTTCTTGAGGGCCTGGATGACGGCGCCCGCCATGCCGTCGTTGGCCGCGTAGACGCCGGCGATGTTGTCCTTGCCGATCGCGTTGATCGCCTGAGTCATGTTCGCCAGGGCGTTCTCCGGCTTCCAGTCCTTGGTGTCGTAGGACTTGGCGATCGTCACCTTCCCGTTGAGCTGCGCGAGCGCGCCCTCCTTGAACTGCCTGGCGTTCGGGTCGGTGGGCGAGCCGTTCATCATGACGATCTTGGAGGAGGTGTCGGTGCCGGACCCCATCCCCTCCAGCAGGGAACGGCCCTGCACCTCGCCGACCAGCTCGTTGTCGAAGGAGATGTACGCGTCGATCGGGCCCTCGGCGAGCCGGTCGTAGGCGATGACCGGGATGCCCGCGTCCTTGGCCTTCTGCACCATGCCGGCGATCTCATGGGAGTCGACGGCGTCCAGCACGATGATGTCGACCTTGGAGTCGATCATCTTCTGCATCTGGCCGGCCTGCTTGCTCGCGTCCGCCTCCGCGTTCGCGTAGTCGACCTTGCCCTGGCCCCGGGTCAGCTCGGCGACCTTCCGCTTGAAGATGGGGTAGTCGAAGTCGTCGTACCGGGTGTTGGCCGTCTCCGGGAGCAGCAGACCCACCGTCATGTCGTTGCCCTTGCTCGGGCTGGCGTCGGCACTGGTCCCTGAATCGCCCGCCCCGCAGGAGGCCAGCGAGAAGATCAGCGCGGGCGCGGCCACGGCTATGACGATACGACGCATCGAGGTGCTCACTTCTGGTGCCTTCCGGACGAGGGCGCAGCATTGCGACCCAGGTGACTGAAAAGCCAACGCGGAGGCGGCCACCAACGTCAAGCGGAGCCACTTAACGAGATGGCAACATCACGCTCTGCTGCCTTTGTGAAGGCCCCACGCGGCTTTGCGGAATCCCCTCCAAACGCTCTTTACGGGCCCTTCACCGGGCGGCGGCACTGCCGTACGGAGGCCCGTACAACCAACTCCCCTCCCCGCGAGTCGTGGTCACGGGAGCCTAGCCTCCCCCTGCTCCCGTCTCGCTCGGAGGTGCGATGAACCCGGCCGGACGCATGACCGCCGCCGCCCCCGCCCTCACGGCCGCCTCTTGTGTCCCGCCTGTTCACAAGCGGCATTTCTACGCGAACAACGCGTTCCCCGGCAAGCCGACGGAGACGGACCGCGACAGCGCGGTCCACGGGGGCCGGGCACCGGCGCCCCGTCCGGCGGACACGACGGCGGCGGCCCCGCCCTCCCGAAGGAGACCGGGGCCGCCGCCGTACGAGCACGGATACTAGGGGGTGTCGTTTGGATCATGCCGCAGGTCGCGGGGTTCGGCACGCGCATCTGCGGCGTTGTCGTCACTCGCCGACGCTCCGCGTCGGCTCCCTCCTCCGCCTTGCATCTGCACGCACCGAACCCCGCTCACCTCGGTCACCAG